>JAINCR010000109.1 GCA_036574215.1 Caldisericaceae bacterium | reverse complement strand
CCTTTGTATACTTCATATACGTGCGTTTTTCCATTTTTTAATTTTTCAATGTAATTCTTGTTAATGTCAATTCCGTATACTTTTACTCCGTAGAGTGTGTAAGTAAGAGCAAGGGGTAATCCTACATAACCTAAACCTACTACAGCGATCTTTTTCATAAATTACCTCCAAGATTTAAAAATTTCCGAATTTTATTTTATTATAAAAGATTGCTTTTTCAAAACAATTTTGCTTTTTCCTACAAATTTTTAAACGTAAGAAAAGTTAAAACGCTTTTGTCATTATAAGGAAGATAGGCAAACCCTTTATATATACAACTCTTCTTCAACAGGAGAATAAAATATATTAAAGGAAGAGATTTTTAGATATTACTCAGGATAAAATTCATAAAATCTCTATTTTTACTTTAATTTTTTATAGGCTTCTTCTCAAGTAAACTCTATTTGATTGGATTGTAGGAGAAAAGACAGATTTTTATTTTGGAAATTAGATGTAGTAGTCTAAGATTACTTGAAATAAAGGTGGTGATATATTCTAAGAAGGTTTACCAAGCAAAAAGAGTGTTTGACCCTATTTTAGTTAGCTAAGTTTCTTTTAAAACTTTTTCTACAATTTTTATTGTTTATTTCTTTGAAATTTTCTAAAAACCTCTTGACTAAAAAAAAAAATTGAATAAACTATTACAAAAGGACTTTTAGAAGATTATGAAAAGCCTTATGGAAGAGAAAGTTGAATATAGGAGTTGTAATGTGAAACTTACTGAAATGGGAATGTAAGGTGAATCATTAACTCCAATGAAACATGTAAGGATATTGAGAGGCCTATATCAAATTAAAAAAGTTTTTTGGAAAAATACGGAAAATCATTAAAATCTTTTTTAGTTGATAATTCAGATATGTTAGAAAGCATTTCAAGGACTCCTGCACCGAATAAAGAGATTTGCAGGGAATGTGAAAATTTGTGGTTTTGTGGTAAATGTTTAACAAGAGGTATAATAAAAGCAAAAGAGGAAGGAGAAAAATGTGTATGGAAGAAACTAATAGTAGAGAAAGAGCCATTGCTCTTAAGGCTGTTCCAAAAACAGTAGATGGCAAGAAGATACTGCAAGATCTTTCCTTTAATGTGTATGCAAACGAAGTTCTTGCACTCATTGGGCCAAATGGAGCAGGTAAAACTACAACAGTAAGGTGTATTACAGGTATCTTAAATGTTAGTTCGGGTGAAATTGAGAAAAAAGACAGTTTAAAAATTTCTGTAATGAGTGAGAAGGATTACCTTTGGGAAAAGTTTACAGGTTCTGAGAACATAAAACTTTATTCCAAATACTTTGATGGAAATTTAGAGAAAGAGAAGATTGATTACTATGCAGAAAAATTGGGTCTTTCAGAGTTTTTGCCTAAGAGGGTCTATACCTATTCAAAAGGGACGAAGAGGAAATTTTCCTTTCTCCTTTCACTATTGCCAAATCCTAATCTTCTAATTCTTGACGAGCCAATGAGTGGTCTTGATCCAATTTCAAGGAGAAATATGAGAGAATTGATATTTGAATTA
>JAINCR010000108.1 GCA_036574215.1 Caldisericaceae bacterium | reverse complement strand
GGGAGAAAAAATATCACTTTTTGATGAAAAACATATATACGAAGGCTTCCTTGAAGAGATTACAAAAAACAATCTTTTGATAAAGATTGACAATATAAAAGATATAGAAAAACGCAAATTCAATTTTGAGATTATACAGGCAGTGATAGATAAAAATGAACTTGAATTAGCAATAAGGCTTCTTATATCGGCGTATGTAAAAAAAATTTATCTATTTAAGTCCGAAAGAAGTAATATAGATATAAAAGAAAAATACCTTGAAAGACTTAGCGAAATAGCTATAAATACTGCTGAGCAAAGCGAAGTATGTTTTGTTCCACAGATTTCATATTTTGAAAACTTAGAAAATCTACCTAAAGAAATAATAACAAATTCAATCTTATTGCATCCAAAAGGAGAAAACACCTTAATAAACTTACAACAAATAGTTTCAATTAACCAACCTGTAAGATTTTTTATAGGTCCTGAAGGCGGCTTTTCAAACGTAGAATTAAACTACTTTAAAGAACAAGGAATTCATTTTGTAAAACTTACTTCAGGTATAGTTAGATCACAATTTGCAGGTGTTGTTGCCGTGCTTACTGCTCTTGAATTGATGACTTAGTAAACTCAAGAGCCTCTTTCAATCTGAATTTAACCTCATCTTTTCCAAGAATAAGAAATAATTTGTAAAGTTCTGGACCATTCTTTGAGTAAAACAAAGCAACACGAAGTGGGTGATATATCTTTTTTGAAGGCAGTTTGATTTTTTCTCTTAAACTCTCTAAAAAATTCTCAACTGCAGTTTTCTCAAATTCTAAATTCTCAATGTTTCTCAAAACGTAATCAAAAGTCTTAATAACATCAGCATCACTAAGCAACTTACCTTCAGGAGAATTTTTGTCAATTTTTTTCTTTTCAAAAAATGGAGCGAGCAAATCTTTAACATCTTTTATAAAATTTATATTGCCTTTAACAGCATCTACCATCAAGACGGTTTTTTCATTACATTCGCTTATTCCATATGATGTTTTTATGTCCTGGATGACTTCCTCACACAACTCTTTTGAATCTTTTTCTAAAATGTACTTGTGGTTCATCCATTTTAGTTTTTCAAGGTCAAATACAGCAGGAGCCTTGTTAACAGATTCAAGTGTAAAAAGGTTAATGAGTTCTTCTTTTGTGAAGAATTCTCTTTCATCCTTGGA
>JAINCR010000107.1 GCA_036574215.1 Caldisericaceae bacterium | reverse complement strand
TTTTTACCAAGTGTTTTAGTGTACTTTCCGAGATTGTCAAACTGATTTTTACCAAATACAACCTTAGTTGGAATCTCTAAAACAAAATTTTCCATAATGACCTCCATAAAAATTATAATATTTTTTTTGTTTTAAAATAAAAAAGGGGGAAGACAAAGTCCGCCCACAAAAAAAATCAAAGCTTATTTAATTTCTTTTAAAGAGAAGTTTATATCCTTAAGCTTCTCTTTGTAGGCAGAAACATCAACATTGTTGGTAACAAGTTTGTTTGCTATAGTTGCTTCTTTTATTCCAAGTATAATTACACCGACTACTTTATTGTTTTTTAATACAACTTTTCTATACTTGTTTTGAGCTTCATCAGAGGCTCTTATTTCTTCGCAGCCATCCTCTTTAGGATTAACAAGACCAACTGAAGTAAGGTCTAAGCCAACTACTTTTAAAGTATTTGAGCGAGTTGAACCTTTGTATTCAGCACTTCCTAAGTTTACCATGTTTTTTGCAGCAATAGTAGCTTGTTCAATTGCAGGCGGAATAATACCATAAATAGTTCCGTTAAATTCGGCAACATCACCTGCCGCAAAGATATCTTCATCTACCATCATATAGGAATTAACTATTGCACCTCTTTTGAAAGGAAGATTTGACAATTCTAATAAATTCGAATTTGGAATAACTCCTGTAGACAGCAACACCATCTCTGCAGGTAAAACAGTTCCATCTTTAAGCAAAACTCTATTTACAACATCTGCACCTTCAATTTTTTCAACACCTGCATTTTCTATTATTCCAATCCCCCATTTCATTAAAATTCGTTTAAGTATCTTTGCACCATCTTCGTCAAGTTGAGCAGGAAGTAAATAAGATCTACCTTCTAACACTACGGGTTTCAGTTTATTTTTCATGAATGAATAGGCAGCCTCTAAACCAAGGACTCCACCACCTATAACAACAACTGGTTTTCCGTTTCCTATAAGAAAAGAGTGCTTTTTAATTTTAAAAGCATCATTGAGATTTCTTAAAGTAAAGACACCTTCTTTATACACTCCATCTATCGGAGGTTTAAAGGAAGAGGCACCGTTAGCTATAAGGAGTTTATCGTAAGCAAAGGTACCTCCTAAATCAGTTAGAAGTAGATGTTCCTTTTTATCAATTTTTCTTATTTTTGTTC
>JAINCR010000106.1 GCA_036574215.1 Caldisericaceae bacterium | reverse complement strand
GGTCTTTTCACCAAACCCTTCTAAATTCATAATTTTATGCTCTAAACAAGCCTGTTTAAGGTCTTCAAGGTTTTTTATACCAAGTTTTTCATACAAAACTTTTACTCTCTTTGCACCCAACCCTGGCACCTTCTCAAGTTCAAGAAGTCCTTCTGGGATGTTTCTCTTTAGTTCTTCAAGTTTAGTGATTTTCCCTGTTTTAAGGTATTCAATAATCTTCTCTGCAATACTTTTTCCTATACCTTTAATATCGGTGAGTTTATTTTCGTCTGCAAGTTCCTCTATAGGTTTTGGAAAATTCTCAATCACTCTTGCTGCTTCAAGATATGCTTTTATTTTAAAAGGATTGTCTCCCACAAGTTCTGAAATTTCAGCAAGTTCGTAAAACTTCTGAGCTACTTCTTTATTTCTCATAATTCCACTTTAATCTCCTTTTTTAATCTATCAAAAAATACCTCCATAAATTCAAGCCTACTTTTGGCTAACTTTTTTGCAGATTCAGTATAAAGTAGCTCTTTTATACGACGCAACTTAACAAAATATTCAATATTAGGAGCATGTTCTTTAAAATTAGTTATCCTTTTTGCAACACCTAAATTTTCTTCATCAACGTCAATGTATAATGGTTCTCTGTATTCTCCTGCAATAGCAAAGGCTCTTGCAATACCAATTGCACCAATTGCATCAAGTTTATCTGCATCTGACACGATCTTTGCTTCAAGCGTTTGTGGTCTTCTTTCACTACGATACCTATGCGTTTCAATTGCATGTGCAACTTCGTTAATAAAGAGATCATCATAACCAAAACCTTTCAAGATCTCTCTACTCATTTCGGCACCAAGTATTGCATGGTCTATTTTATTTTCTTTATCTGTATCTTCTTTTACCCTTGCAATATCATGGAGTATAGAAGCAAATTCAATTACTTTTACATCTGCCTCTGGGTAATCTTTTGCAATTCTAAGCGCCATATTCATAACACGCATAGTATGCTCAAAATCATGCGAAGAAGAGATAAGTTCACGTTTTACAATTTCTATCAATGCATTCATATTACATTATAACAGGAGATCTAAAAGAATTAAAATCCTTTTTAAATTAATATAAAACATATTTCTTTTATTCTTTTCCAACTGCAACAGTATTTTCTTCTAAAAGCTCTTCTATAAGAATCTCTTCTTTCTTTATTATTGGAGTTTTCCATTTACCAAATGTAAAAATAACATAGAGGACTATAGAAGCAATAATATTACTTAAAGTCATACCCCAGTAAATTCCAGATGAACCATAAAATCTACTCAGAATATATGAAAGAGGAAGTCTTAATCCCCATAGCCTTAATAGATCACCTATCATAGGTTCTAAATTATGTCCAGAGCCTCTAAATACACCTGAAACTGCTGAGAAAAGCCCAAAAAATGGCAATCCTAATATAAAAATTGTTAAAAATTTACTCCCTTCTTGAATTACTAAGGTATTTCCAGGAATGAAGATTTTAAAAATTGCATTTCTTACAAGGAAAATTGAAGCGCTTTCAATTAAAGTTATTACAAACTCAATTTTTATTCCTAAACGTGCAATCAATTCTGCTCGATCTATTAAACCTGCACCGATATTCTGTCCTATTAAGGTAACAATGGCTGCACCGATCCCTTCAACTACAACAAAAATAATATGAATTGCCCTATCGCCAATACCGTAAGCGGCAAGTGCTACCTCTGCATTTGGTAATCTACCGATTAGTCCAGTGAGAAACAGAAAACCCAAAGAAGTTCCAGAATTGCCTACAGCAGCAGGAAGCCCAATCTTAAAAATCCTCTTATACCAAGAAAGATCTATTCTTAAATCTGTTAATGTTAACTTTATTCCTTTAGTTCCATTAAACAAATAGAACAAAGAAATAGCTGCCCCTATAAATTCAGCAATAACAGTTGCAAGCGCTGCACCAACAATTGTAAGACGTGGAAAAATCCACCAACCAAATATTAGAAAAGGATCAAGCACCACATTTATAAGGTTTGCAATTAATGTTATTTTAAATGGTGTTACATTATCTCCTTTTGCTGCAAGAATATTTTGAAAAATTGCAGATATAAATAAGAATGGCACACCTAAAAAATATACTTTCATATAGTTTATTGCAACAATTGAAACATCTGCAACATTTGTTATTAGTCTTGCAATCTGGGGCATGAAAAAGAAGCCTATTATTAAAGTAATCACACCTGCAACTATTGAAAATGAGATCATTTGAGCTGCTGCATAATTTGCATTCTTTTTATCATTTGCCCCTGTAAATTGTGCAACAAGCGCAATACCTGCAAAACCAAAACCTATAACAAATGAAATTAAAAACCAAATAATTGGAAAAGAAATCTGTAATCCAGCAACAGCGTTACCAGATAATTCTTTACCCAAATGTCCAAGAAAGAATGTATCAACTAAATTGTAGAGTGTAAAAAGAATCTGAGAAAGCATTAAAGGAAAACCCAATATGAACATTGCTTTTACTGGATGTAATGTTAATATCTCTTCTCTTGATAGTTTTCGCATTATTCACCTCTTTATAGAGCCTCTATAACAACTTGAAAATTTTTGCCATCTTCATTTGAGTTAATATCAAAAAGTTTTCCTTTGAAATCAGGGGCATTTAAAATATTTTCAAGTTCGTTTATGTCAATAGGAATTTCTTGACCTTCAATTTCAATATAGTTTTTATTCAAAACTTTTGCGGTTTTTAGAAAAAATTTAAGAAGACTAATGGGTACGTTGAGTGATTCTCTTGTTTTTCCATCTTCTACAACAGAAATCCTAAAAAGCCTTTTCTTATCGACCTTAATACTCTCTTTATCCCTATCAACTACGGCTTCAATTAATTTGACCGCATCATCTTTTGAAATCTTCCCTTCATGTAGCATGTCTAAAATTTTTTCAATTTTGTTCATAAATTCCTCCTTACTAAAAGTACTTAACCATCATCTTAATCTTCCTTCAATACATCACCAAACTTCGTCTCGACCTTTAGAACATCTTTCTCGTTTAGTTTTTGCAATGTACCCTTTATTTCGCCTAAAACAGTATTCCCTAACACACTAAAACTATTTGGGCATTTTTCTAACTTGATATCACCAAAATATGTATTAGCTAAATTTTCATTTTTAAATAGGCAATTTTCATAACTGATATCTCCTTTAAAGGAACTAAAACGAGAACTATCAAATTCCGAATCAATACAACTTATATCTCCAGAATAAGTCTTTAAAAAAGCATTTAATTTAGAACTCTTAACAAGAATATCGCCACTTTTTGTGTTTATATCTGCCTTCCCAAAAATATTAGAAGCCTTAATATCACCTGAAATAACTGAAACCAATACTGATTCAGAAATATTATTAAGTTCAATATCAGAACTAACAGATTGCACTTCAACATGGCCTAATATATTTGAAATTTTTATATCCGAACTAATACCCTTTAATCTTATATTTATTTTAAATGGAATTAAAATTTTTATCATTTTAGGTTCGCTAAGTGGAGACTTAAGGATAAGTTTTTGATTTTCTTTTGTAATGTTTAAATATCCTTCTTCAAAATTTATATCATAGAGGTCACTAACTCCTTCTAACTCTATATCAGAAGTTTTTAATCGAATTTCAATCTCGTTTACACCGCTAAACTGCTTTTCAGTTTGAAGAAAAGCCTTAATCAAACGTTCTTTTTCTTGTTCAGTAATTTTTCCTTTAGAAAACATTTCTTCAATTCTTTTATAAATATCTTCATTCACTTTTTTCACCTCCTAACAATTTAATTGCTTCATCAACTGTGATTTCCCCTTTTTCAATTTTTGAAAGAATTTCTTCCTTACTCATTTCATTTTGACTGGATTCCTCAAACAAATTGAGATTTTTAAGAAGTTTATCAAGTCTTGCTTTTGCAGTCGGATATGAAATATCAAGTCTTGCTTGAACTTCTTTTATGTTTCCCCTGGATTTTAAAAATTCAATTAAAAACTCTCTATCCTCATCATCTAAAGACATAAACCTATCAAACTCAAAAGAACCTTGAATAACAGTGCCACAATGATTACACTTAAGTTCAGTTATGGTTAAAGGATTGCCACAAATGGGGCAAATACTAATTATTTTCTTTTTCATTTTCATCACCTAAATAATTTTAATATATTTTTTAATTTTGTCAATAATTACTTTAAAAAAATTAAACATTTTTTAAAAAATTTAAGGGCTCAAAAATATGAGCCCTTAAAAAAGTTTTAAAAAGTATTGTTTACTCTAAACTTTATCTATCTTTATAAGGTTTGTTGTTCCAGAAACTCCTGTATGTGTACCACAGGCAATTAAATAACTTTGACCAACTGAAAGAATTCCAAGCTCCAATGCAATCTTAGGAGCATAATCAAGAATTTCATCCACAGAAGAAAAAGGTTTAACAAGGTAGGAGAAAACTCCCCATTTTAAATTTAACAATCTTAGTGCCTCTTCCTTAGGGGTCAAAGCAAGAATGGGAACATTTGGTTTATACTTTGATATTAATCTTGCAGTCTTACCACTTTCTGTTGCAACAATGATTAAATTAATTTTAAATTGACTTGTAATATCCTTAACAGATTTTGCTAAAACTTCTTGAAGATTACTTTCATAAAATTCGGGGTCAAGGTTCTTAATACTTATAGAAAAAAATTTACTATTTTCTACCTCTTTAATAATACTTCTCATCATCGATAAAGCCAAGACAGGATACTTACCTGATGCCGTTTCATTTGAAAGCATAACGGCATCACTTCCATCAAAGATTGCATTCGCAACATCAGTAACTTCGGCTCTTGTTGGAAATTGCTCTTCAGTCATTGAGGCAAGCATTTGTGTTGCAGTGATAACAGGCACTCCTTTATCATTGGAGAGTTTTATTAATTCTTTTTGTAACAACGGCACTTTTCTAACAGGGACTTCAACACCCAAATCACCACGCGCAACCATTACTGCATCTGATTCGCTGAGTATTTCAGGAAAATTTTCTATTGCCTCCCATTTTTCGACTTTTGAAACTATGGGTAGTAAACGTCCAAACCGTTGCATATAATTTCTCAACTCAGCAACATCGTTTTTTGATCGCACAAAAGAAAGAGCAACTATATCTACACCATTTTCTATACCAAATTTAAGATCGGATAAGTCTTTTTCTGTAATTGCTTTTATCTGAATTCTTGAATGGGGAAAATTCACTCCCTTATGGTCTGAAACTTCTCCTCCCTGCATAACTTCTGTAATTACATGGTCTTCTTTTTTTGCTAAAACCTTTAACTTAACTAAGCCATCATTTATATAGACCTCATCACCTACTTTGACATCTTCCAAAACCTCAGGATACGTCAAGCTTGCGGTTTTATCGTCGCCTAAAACACTAGTTTTCGATAAAATAAATTGCGAACCCTCTTTTAAGATAGCAAGACCATCTTTGAATGTTTCCAAGCGTATTTTAGGCCCTTGAAGGTCTTGGAGGATAGAAACTTTTGTACCAAATTCCTCTTCTAATTCTCTTATGATATTTATTCTTTCTAAATGTTCTTCAAAGCTTCCATGAGAAAAATTCAGCCTAAAAACATCAACTCCCAATCTAAAAAATTCTCTAAGTATTTCTTTCGAGGATGAGGAAGGACCTAGAGTTACAACTACTTTAGTCTTGCCTTCTAAAATTCTTTGCTTCACTTATCTCCTTTAATTTCTCGTAGTACATTGCCTCTTCACTAGTGATTCTTGTTGGTATATCAACTATAACTTTCACAATATAATCGTATTTTTTTCTTGAAATAATCGACCCTTTTATTGTCAATTCAGTGCCATTCTGAGTACCAGCTTGAATTTCAACCGACTCATCACCACCTTCAATAAGCGGAACTTTTATCTTTGTGCCAAGCACGGCTTCAGGAACAGAGATATGTGCAATATAGTAAATTTTATTACCTTCCCTTATAAACCTTGGATCATTTTCTACTACAACACGAACGTATAAATCTCCTGCAACTCCACCCGAAGGAACTTTATTTCCATAACCTCTTACTCTTATAACACTTCCATCCTCAGTATTTGGCGGTATAGTGATCTCAATTTTAGATGTAGTATCTACAACTCCTGTGCCACCACAATTATGGCACTTTTCTTTAATGACATTGCCACTTCCATGACAAGTAGGACATGTAGTTTGAACAACAAATTCTCCAAAGGGAGTCCTCTGCCTTTTTGTAACTACACCTGTTCCATGACATGTAGGACATGTGGTTGCACCACTTCCAGGTTCAGCACCCGTGCCTTTACAAACAGGACAAGTATCTTTTCTGTTTACTTGAATTACTTTTTTAACTCCTAAAATAGCTTCTTTAAAAGGTATTTTAATTTCTACTTGAATATCTTCTCCTCTTATATTGCGTTCTCTTGTCCCTTCAAATCCAAAACCTCCGAATCCAAAATTCCTCAAAATATCTTCGATATCAGAAAAAAGATCTTCGCCAAATCCGTAAGAAGGGCCGTAGGAAGCACCAAACCCACCTACATTTGCTCCTACAGCCCCAAACTGGTCGTACTGCCTTCTTTTTTCAGGATCACTTAATACCTCATATGCTTCGTTAATTTCTGCCATTTTTTTGGCAGCATCAGGATTATTCTTATTAAGGTCGGGGTGATACTTTATCACCAATTCCCTGTATTTTTTCTTAATTTCATCTTGGGTTGCGTTTTTAGAAACCCCAAGAATTTCATAATAATCTTTATTTGCCATAGTTTAATTATACCACACTAACTTGGGGTCTGTCCTCCTGTATTTCCTCCACTCTGCTTATACATATCTTGACCAATCCTCGACATTAACTGGTTAACGGCATCCATCTTGGATTTAATCATTTCTATATTATCTTCCTTTACGTATTTTTCAAGTTCATTCAATTCGTTTTCGAGTGTTGTCTTATCGTTAGGATTAATTTTATCTCCATAATCTTTAAGGAATTTTCTTCCAGAATATACGAGGGTATCACCACTATTTTTGACCTCAATTTCTTCTGCTCTCTTTTTGTCTGCCTCTGCAAACTTTTCTGCTTCACTTTTCATTCTCTCAACCTCTTCTTTTGATAGTTTATTAGAGTTAGTCACAGTAATTTTCTGTTCTTTGCCTGTAGCAAGATCTTTTGCAGTAACGTGTAAAATCCCATTTTCGTCAACTGCATACGTAACTTCAATCTGAGGCACACCACGAGGCGCAGGTGGAATACCGTCAAGAACAAATCTTCCTAACGATAGATTATCTTTTGCAAGAGGACGTTCACCTTGTAAAATATGGACTTCTACACTTGTTTGGTTGTCGGCAGCTGTAGTAAATACCTGTGTTTTTGAAGTAGGAATGGCAGTATTTCTCTCAATCATTTTAGTGAATATACCTCCAAGAGTTTCAATACCAAGAGAGAGTGGAACTACATCAACAAGCACAACGTTTTTAACTTCTCCTTCAATTATACCTGCTTGTATTGCAGCACCCATTGCTACACATTCCATCGGGTCGATTCCTCTTTCAGGTTGTTTTCCAATATAGTCAGCAACAAACTTCTGCACAATAGGCATCTTGGTAGGGCCGCCAACAAGAATAACCTTATCAATTTGGGAAGGAGTTAAACCAGCATCTCTAATTGCTTGTTCCATTGGTCCTGCGCATTCTTTTATAATAGGTTCAACAAGTGCCTCTAATTTTGCCCTTGTAATATTCATAACAAGATGCTTTGGTCCAGTTGCATCGGCTGTAATAAAAGGTAAATTGATTTGAGTTTCAAGGACCGATGATAACTCGATCTTTGCTTTTTCTGCCGCTTCCCTAATCCTTACCATTGCCATATTGTCATTTCTTAAATCAATACCAGAATCCTTTTTGAACTCTTCAAGGATGTAGTTAACCAAAGCTTCATCCATATCACGACCACCGAGTTTTGTGTTGCCAGCAGTTGATCGAACCTGGAAAACACCTCCCCCAAAATCCATAATGGTAACATCGAGTGTTCCACCACCAAAATCAAAAACAAGAATCTTAAGCTCTTTATCAGCTCTATCAAGCCCGTAAGCAAAAGCTGCTGCAGTGGGTTCGTTTACAAGACGCACCACTTCAAGTCCTGCAATTTCTCCAGCATTTTTTGTTGCCTGTCTTTGGTCATCATTGAAATACGCGGGAACCGTAATAACAGCTTTCTCAACCTTTTCACCTAAAAACGCTTCCGCATCTTTTTTGATCTTTTGAAGGATAAAAGCAGAAATCTGCTCTGGTGTGTATTCCTTACCAAAAATTGTAATCTTTTCTTTGGTTCCCATTTTTCTCTTTATGCCAGTAATAGTGCCCTCCGGGTTGATTGTTGCCTGTCTTCTTGCAGGTTCTCCTACAAGAACCTGACCATCTTTTGTAAAAGCAATAACTGAAGGAACAGTTTTACCGGCTACACTTGGACCTTCTGCTGCAGGGATAATATTGGGTTTACCACCTATCATAACTGCTGCAGCGGAGTTACTTGTTCCAAGATCAATTCCAATAATTCTTCCCATAATTCACCTCCTAAATGTTTATTATTTTTGATTTTCAGAATTTGAATTTTTATTTTTAGGAACAGCAACGCTTACAACTGCTGTTCTAAGAATATCGTCACCAATATAATAGCCTTTTCGTAGTGTTTTAATAACCGTATTTGGTGAACGTTCATCGGTTTCTACTACTTCCCCAACATCGCAAATATTAGGATTAAAAGGTTTATTTTCAACATCCATTTCTCTTACACCGAACGATTTTAAAAACTTATCAAGTTGTTCCTTGATAAGTAGTATCCCTTTCAACTGTTCCGAGTCTCCTTCTAATGTTGCAAAAGCTCTTTCAATGTTATCTAAAATCTCTAAAAACTCTTTAAATATTTTTATTCGCTCTAACAAAATCCTTCTTTTCGTTTCTCTTTCAAAAATTTCGCCTTCTTGTCTTAACTTTTCTTTTAGCTTAATGTTTTCCATTTTTAAATTAAAATTTTCGTCATCTTTCTCTTTTAAAAGCTCTTCCATTTGTTTAACCCTTTTCTCAAGCTCGTTTCCTTCAGCTTTTTGAGTGCTTTCCTCTACTTTAGGCTCAGAGATTTCCTCACCACTAACGACATTTTTATCTTTCTTTTCTTCATTTTTACTCATGTTTTTCCTCCTAATTAGCACTCCAATATCTTATCTGCTAATAATTTACCAAAAATTTAATTTTAGTCAAGATGCTTTTATTGTAATATAAAAAATTATGGTAAAATTCTATTAAAAACAAAATCAATATTTGAAAAGAGATCTCGCTTTGCAGTTATAATGTAGAAATTTGAAAAAAATTCTACTACACCTTCTCTTAACCTCTGTTCTGTAGTATTTAAAAGATTTACAAAATTATCAACTATATTCCTTTTAATAGAAAGAGTGGTATCAATAATCAGGAGAAAATAATCGGGATCAAGTTCCATGTATCTTTCTAAAATCAATTTTAGTTCAGACAGAGTTACATTGTTAGGAGGACTTTCCTTAATTTCAACAGAAAACAAACTAAGACCTTTTTTAAGAAGGATATCAATATCACCACCACTTTTAATATCCCTAAGTTTTACATTAAGTATATAATCAAAACCGAATTTTTCTTTTAGGTACTTTGCAATATAAACTTGCATTAATGTTCCAAAATTTTGATAAGAAATATTTAAAACGTAAGTATTTCCTTCTTTTTTAATTGTCTCTTTTTCGATTAATTTTTTTATGAAGACATCTTTAATCTCCCATTTATTCTTAAGAAGAGTAAGACTAAATTCATCAAACTTTCTATTAACAAATAAATCGGCAAGGAATCTTCTTTTGTGATAACTTCTGAGATCCTTTTTAAAATTTAAAAGAAAACTGTCTTCTTCTTCTTTTTCAAATTTCTTCAATGAGTTAAACCCCCGAACAGAAAGGAGTTCCTCAAACGTCAAAAGAGACCCTATTGATGTAAAGTTTTCTAAGAGTTTTAATTTTCGCTTTACTTTTCTTAACTCAGAGTCAAAATTCGATGGATCAAACATAATAGGTTTTTTTACTTTTACGCAAAATTAAAGTATATAGATAACCGAACAAAAAGCCGCCAATATGGGCGAAAAAGGCAACACCACTTGCTGCACCAAAACTTGTAAAGCCTTCATACAATTGCATCAATAACCAGATAAGTAAATATACTGGTGCAGGGATATCTACAAGTGTAATAAAGAATACTATAAAAATAAGTGTTTTTATACGAGACCTTGGATAAAGCAAGAAATACGCACCCATGATACCTGCAATTGCCCCACTTGCACCAATGATCGGAACATTAGAAGAAAGCCCCATTGTAAAAGTTTGAAAAAAAGTAGCAAAAATTCCAGAAATCAAATAAAAAATAGTGAAGTAGAGATGCCCAAAGTAATCTTCCACGTTGTTTCCAAAAATCCACAAAAAAAGCATATTACCCGCAAGGTGCATAAAGCTACCATGTAAAAATAGTGAAGTAATAAAGGTAAGTAGTGTTGATGGATTGTTCAAAGGGAAAAGCCTTGAAGGAACAAAACCGTATTTATAGTAAAAAGAAGCAAGATATTGAGAGGGAGATACACTTGACTGAGCATTAGAATACACATCAAAGAATATTAAGGAGTTTGCTAAAATTAATAAAATAGTAATAAAGGGAAATGTTTTAGTTGGTTGTGTATCTTTAAGAGGAAGCATTATTTATTCCGCAAGACGAGCATTCTTCAATGCATCTTTACAACCGCAATGGCGTTCATGTGGGGTGTTCTCTATAATGTATTTAATGAGCTCTTTTAAAGTTCCGATGTTTTCATTAAATTTTTTCAAAACAATTTCTTGAGAAACTGGTTCAACACTACCTTCAGCAACTATACCTACATCGTAATCTGTAACAACAGATATATTAACATAACACATTTCAAGTTCTCTTGCAAGGACAACCTCGGGGTACTGAGTCATGTTTATAATGTGAAAACCTGATTTGGTAAAAAACATTGATTCTGCCTTAGTTGAAAACCTTGGGCCTTGCACAACGACAACTGTCCCAGTCTCATGAAACCTTACACCAAGTTCTTTGAGGCCATTAATTGCGATACTCCTAAGTTCAGGACAATATGGCTCTGCAAGACTAATATGTGTTGTTATTGGCCCTTCGTAAAACGTGCAGTCTCTTCCACTTGTAAAATCAACGAATTGATCGGTAACAACAAAATCTCCAACCTTGTAATCAGTTTGCAAACTTCCCACTGCAGTTGGTGCAATAATCCTTTTAACTCCAAGCTCTTTAAAAGCCCATAAATTTGCTCTATAAGGAATCTTATGAGGAGGATACTGATGTAGTTTTCCATGTCTTGGTAAGAAAGCAACACTTTTACCTTTATATTCACCAACTGCGATAAGATCAGATGGCGGACCGTATGGTGTCTCGACTTTTATCTCTTTAATATTATCTAAGAATGAGTAAAAACCTGAACCCCCAAAAACTCCAAATTCAGCCTGATATTCCATATATCACCTCTTTTTTGTTTTTATTATAGAAGAATATTTAAAATAAAAAAGCCCCCTAAAAGAGGGCTTAACAACAAAAATATCTACTATATCTGTACACCAGTTTCTTCTAATTTCAACAATCTTTCCCATTCTTCATCAATAGTTTTCTGCATTTCTTCAATAATATGTTTATTTTCCTCTTTAAAAAGATGCTTAAATCTGCCTTGTCCTTTTAAAAATTCCTCAATAGGTTTTCTCTCTTTTGGTTTAAAATTAATGTGAACTCTACCGTTTTCAATTTCATACAAAGGCCAGAAATTAGTCTCTGCTGCGAGTCTTGAATATTGAACCGTTAAAGCAGGGTCATAGTGCCAGTTAGTAGTGCAAGGCTGAAATACAGCAAGAAAAGCCGGACCATTTGACTCAAATCCTTTCTTTGCCTTATTGTAGAGATCGGGTAAATTATGTAAAGCAGCTTGTGCTGCATATTGAATTCTATGGGCTGCAGCAATTTCAACAATATTTTTTCTCCACTGCGGCTTTCCGAAACTTACTCTTCCTGCAGGTGCAGTAGTAGTATTTGCAGCAAAAGGAGTTGCAGCACTTCTCTGGTTTCCTGTATTCATATAACCTTCATTATCGTAAACCACATACATAAATTTATGACCTCTTTCAAGTGCTCCCGATAAAGCCTGGAAACCGATATCGTAAGTCCCACCATCTCCACCAATTGCAATAATATTCACATCTGTATCAATTTTTCCTCTCTTTTTAAAAGCCTTTAACGCTGTTTCTACTCCAGAAGCAACCGCTGCAGCGTTTTCAAAAGTTAAATGGACCCATGGGACATTCCAAGCAGTGAATGGGTAGATTGTAGAAGTAACTTCTAAACAACCAGTCGCATTTGCAATAACAACTGGTTTATCTGATGCAGCAATTATTGTATTAACAATAGGTGGAATTCCACAACCTGCACACATTCTATGACCAGAAACCAACGGTTTTTCTTTTGTTACTATCTCTTGAATAGTAGCCATTTTCTACCCCCTTAAACCTATATACTTCTGTGTTTGAGAATCGACATTGTTAGATAAGAGTTCCTCAAACACTTTCCTTATATCTTCCTTAAAGATATCTCTTCCACCCAAACCAAAGACATAACTCTGTAATTTTGGTTTTTTCTCAGATTCAAAAAGAGCATTCCTTATCTCTGTGTAAACTGGCGCATATGCACCAAAGGCAATCGACCTGTCAAGAACACCGACAACTCTAAATTTTTCCAAAGCTACTCTCATCTCTTTATACGGGAATGGTCTAAATAATTTCGGTTTAATAAGTCCAACTTTGTAACCCTGCTCTCTCATTTCATCAACAACTTCTTTTGCCGTTCCCGCTGCTGAAGAAAGAACAACTATTGCAACTTCTGCGTCCTCTGTTTTGTATTCTTCAAAGTATGGATATTTATTACCCGTAAGTTTTGAAAGTTCTTCTCCTACCTCAAGATAAACTTCCTTTGCAGCCCAAATTGCTTCTTCCTGCTGTCTTTTAACTTCAAAATAATAATCGGGCAATGCAAGAGGACCAATTGTATAGGGGTGCTTTACATCAAGTAAATACCTATCTGGATTTCTTTCGCCAATGAACTTTTTAGCTTCTTCATCTTCTAAAATCTTTACAGTCTCAACACCGTGGCTCACGATAAATCCATCCTGCATGACCATGACTGGCAACAATACCTTAGGATGTTCTGCGAGTTTTAAAGCTAATAAAGTATTTTCATATGCCTCTTGTGCATTTTCTGAATAGATTTGTATCCACCCTAAAGTTGCAGTTCCCATAGTATCGGAATGATCGCAATGGATATTTATAGGTGCAGATAACGCTCTATTAACTACTGGCATAACAATTGGTAATCTCAAACCAGGGGCAGCAGCAACAATTTCCCACATAAGAGCAAGACCTTGAGAAGATGTCGCGCACATCGCTCTTGCACCAGCTGCAGCGGCACCAACAACAGCAGAAAGAGCCGAAAACTCAGATTCAATAGGGACCATTTCAGTATCAACTACACCATCTGCTACAAATTGAGCAAAAAATTCAACAATTGGTGTTTGTGGAGTAATTGGATAAGCAACGACAACGTCAGGATTTACCTGCCTCATTGCTTCAGCCGTTGCCTGCGCACCTGTAAAAGCTTTTAATTTTGCCATATTTGCCTCCTACTCTTCTCTAACCATAGTAATACATTTTGTAGGACATTCATTCGCACAAATACCACAACCTTTACAATAATCAAAGTCAGTTTCTAACCTAACTGTCCCTTTATAGATTCTCCCACCTTTACCAACAACACCTTCTTCGCTATGTTTTATTGGAATAGCCATATCTGGACAATACGCAACACAGATCATACAATGGATACAATTTGAAGGATCATAAACAGGCCTTAAACTCCTCCAAGAACCTGTCTTATTCTCAAGAGCAGTAGCAGGTGGAAGGTCACCGCCTCTCATTAATTCCTGCCAACCTTTTTTCTCAGCCATTTTTAGCCTCCTCGTAGCCTCTTCTAAGTCCTATAATATTCTTTTCAACTTTCTCTTGACCAATCTTAGAAAGAAATTCATCTTTTATTACCTTTTCTAAAGTTTCTAGTTTTACAATGTTAGATGCCTTAATAAGAGCACCTAACATAGGAACGTTTGGGGCATCTAATTTGAGAAGTTCAAGAGAAATACCCGTTGCATCAATAGTATAAATTTTACCCGCAAATTTAGTAATCTCCCTTATTTCTTCTGGCGATTTTGTAGTATTCACAATGAGAATCCCATTTTCACCATCAAGACCTGATGTAACAGGAATATTTTTGGCTAAACCAATATCAAACACTAAAACTACATCAGGATTGATTATTGGTTCATGAGTTCTTATTTCTTTTTCTGATATTCTAGTATAAGCAACAGTAGGAGCTCCTCTTCTTTCAGAACCATACTCAGGAAAAGCCTGAATGGATTTACCTTCTTCAAACGCTGCAAGAGCCAACATTTGAGAGCCAGATTTTGCACCCTGTCCAGCTCTTCCATGGAACCTAACTTCATATATACCTTTCTTTGTGCTTACTTCCATGTAAACCTCCTTAAAATAAGATTAAGGGTGGCTATGCCACCCAGATAGCAATTAACCAACTTCCTCAACGGTAATGCTCTGTGTTGGACAATTTTCGGCTGCGTCTTTATTGCAATCTGCATCTGAAATTTCGGAAATAAACATTGCCTTTCCATCATCATCCATTTTCCAATTTTCAGGACAAATTGAAGCGCATACGCCACAACCAATACAAGTATCCTTGTTAATAGCAACTTTGTATTTTGCCATTTTTCACCTCCACTTTTAATTTTAATACTAATCTTTAAAAAAATCAACAAATTTTAAGCAAATCCAACATAAATTAAAAATTTTTTAAAAAACTCAAAACAAATATATAATTCTAATGATGAAGAAAAAAATAAATATTATAAAGGTAGTAATAGCAACGTTAATTTTCTACTTTAGTGTAGAAAGCTTTATTAACACAGTTTACCTAATTAAAACTTACCAAAGATACTTAAACAGCATCGAAAAATTAAAAGAACTAAAGGAAGAAAAAAGTGATCTACAAAAAAGGATTGCTTACGTGCAATCGGATGAATTTATTGAAAAATACGCAAGAGAAAACCTTGGGTTAGCAAAGCAAAATGAAACGGTTGTATATTTTAAAACTGACGATTTTATAAGTCCTAATGAGAAACAGCAAACAATTTCTGAAAATTTTCTTCAAAAACTCTTGAAACTTTTTAAAAAATAGATATTATATATAATTGCATGGGAGATAAAGAATTAATAGGTAGAGTTATTAAAGTTATGCCTTATGGTGCTTTTGTGAAAATTAATGACGGCAAAACTGGTTTAATTCATGTTTCCCAGTTTGTTGAAAATGCAGTAGATGAACCGCTTAAAGAAGGTGATTTAGTAGAAGTTAAAACAAACGGAAAAGACAAAAGCGGTAAATTAAATTTGATCTTTTTAAAAAAAGTAAGTGATAAGGTTAAAAGCAACAACCAAAATAAAGATAACTTTGAAGATCTTTTAAAGAAGTTTTTAAAAGAATCTCAAGAATCAATGAGCTTAGCTAAAAGAAGAATAAAAAGACATAGAAGAGAGGCGGCGTAGCCCAGTGGTTAGAGCATCCGGCTCATACCCGGAGTGTCGAGGGTTCGAATCCCCCCGCCGCCACCATATAGCATTCTTTAGTGCTTAAAACTTAAAGGTTTTTCGCTAATCGTTTACACCTAAAAGTGTATTTTTCAACCACCACCAATAAATAAACAGAACTAAGCTTTTAGGTGCCTCTATCTTGATATTTTGTATTTGCTATCCATACCTTACTCTGATGTTTTTGAGCTACTTGCTAAAATAATTTGATAAAGATGTTCGATCTGTGTTAACCCCTATACCATTCCCATGCATCTTCTTTTATTCTCTTGTCAAATTTATACCTGCACCTTGCAAGATATCAAGTATAAAATGAATTTTTTATTATGCTTTGAACATGATATGGAGTCAGGCATGTCTTTTTTGCAATTCCATTCGTTGATAATCCCCGATAAGCAAGCAAAACAGGTTCTCTCACAAAAGTCGCTTCGCTTTCTATAATTCTAACCCCACCCTCTTCCTTACAATAACCATAAGGTATTGCACCAGAAGGAATTCATTTATTAAGTCTTTTAAAAATAAATCTATTGACCTGTCAACATTAATTTCCCTCTCAAAGTTATCAAAGTGAACGAAGATATTGAGCATAAGCCTTCCCATCGATTTGTTGTATCAAACTGCTGGGTTACGCCTAAAAGGGATGTGCCTTGCTTTTCTAAGAATTTCATTGAGATGTGAAAATCAAAGACCGACCTTAAAGACAGTTAATTTCATAAATTACTAAAACATCGAATTTCTTAGTTTCTTTAGCCTTCGTCATTTTTAGAAGGCAGGCCTGTCTACATTTTTGCCTGAAAAACCACCATTTTCATATGCTTTATATAGTTCCCATCCGTGGGTTTCGAGATATTCTACAAGCCTCTCTTTTTGCATATCAAGCCTTTCTCCTTTAAAGCTTGGTAAGGAGTGTAAGCTCTCGTGCATATAGGCGATTTCATTAAGTCAATCCTTCTTTTTATGCATGCTATTCTAAGAAATATTGCTCTGCGTATTTTTTAAATTTATCATAATCTAGAGATAGAATCTTTGTAATTCCTCCTTCTTTACAAGCCTTTTTAACTATCTCTAAACCGTAATAATAGCCGAGACGTCCTTTTATTAAATCCTCCGGTCTCAAGCCAGAAATTGCAAAAAGAGTATTATTAAGGGAAACATCAAAATTACTAGTTGAAATTGCTTTTCTAATAGAATTCCAAATCAAACCTTTCTTTTCTTTGCTGTTCTCTAGCCATTCATCGAAATGTTTTTTACCAATAAGCCCTACCCACAAAGCTTCTTCAAATTTTGCTTCAACGGCGTATTTTGAAAAGTAGGTTGCCACTCCTTCAGCAATCATTCTTTTCAAATATTGATGCTCAATAGAACTGTAGCTCTTGATATAAAACGAGGGGGAATAGAAATAATGGATTGCATGAAACATCTCATGTAGCAAATGCACATCAATAGTGAATGACTTGTTTTTCAGTATTTCATTCATCCTCGTCATGTTTAAAAAAATATATGGTTTTCTATTTATGATAAGACCATGGCCATCAAAATTATTCAAACCTATTAAAAAGATTACATCAGGAATAACAAGGTCCTCTTTAATTCTGTTAATAAGAGAAGGTAGCAAAGATAATCTCCTTGTCAATAAATCGATATTTGCCCTTGTAAGGTACGGATCATTATTTTCTAAAATACTATTTATATTCATTTCAAATTGTTCTCTACTCTCAAACGTTGAAAAATATTCACTGAAAAAATCTTCATGATCCTTAAATGCTTTTTCTGTATTTTCGTTCATCTGCTCTTCTGCAACATTAACAAAGTTCATGAAACCTCCTTACCTATAAGAATTGGGACTTTATTTATCTTTAGTCTTTTTAATTTTTTCAACTATTTCTTTATTTCTAACACTGATTAAATCAAAAGGTCCTGGATTATTTATTGCCATATTTACTTTATTTTCTTTTTTGCATACTTTTTTAATTCATTGCTTTTTTAAACTCCTATATTGAGTCTCATAAAAAGGGTATCATACTTCAAATATAATAGTAAAAAATAGATTAAGAATAAAAATAAGACTGTAAGTAGTGGTGGCAATAGAAAACTCTTTAAAATTCCAAATGCCCAAAAATTTTTTTAAATCTAAAATTATTTTGTAGATAATCGAAGCTAAAATAGATATTTCTATGATAATTTGCAATGGTTTCATTACTCTTTCAACTGATTTATATTTAGGATCACTCTTTGCAATTTCTTCATTAATCATAGACTCAACTATCCTCACATCTTTTTTATAAGATACTTGATGACGCTAGCGATTTCTAAGTTCTTACACTTGATTACCTCGTAACCATGATTTTCTCACTAAAGCCACACTTTGCCTTGTTCGTCTCTCTTGAAGCGCTTGAGAGTGAAAGCGTCGTAAAAACCTGTAAGTGCACTATTTTCTTCTTTCGCTTCTTCTTTTACAACTTGCTCTCTTAAGAAACGAGTTTTCTCTGCAAGCACCTGTGCAAGGGTTTCCGCAGTATAGTCTTTTGGAAGGAAGAAAGAAAAAAACTTATCAAGCAGGTTTTTAAAAGCTTGCTCATGCTCCGCTGGAGGTTTTATCCCCATTCTTACAAGCGTATCTTGCCTGCCCACCATGACACTGTCTATTAGTTCACCATTGCGGTAGAGCCTAAACTCAAGAAAATTTGTCAGTATAACATTCGGAAAGTTCTTTAAATATCGTTGCAGTTGTTCTGACACTGCTATCTCATCAAGGTCTTTTACGATATGAGCTTTTGCTCCGATATAACCTGTTATTTGTTGCGAACCGTCCCATATCCTAAAATCAGGGTTACCAGTTTCTGTTTTCTTTGGAAGGGTTGTTACACAGATATTGTTTCGTTGCGAAGACTTTGCATATTCAGTCAACAAGTCTTCAAGAATAGAGTAGTAGCTCTCTTCTCTTGCATCGTCCTGACTGAATTTTTTCCATATCTTTTTAATATAAGATTCAAGCAATGCCAACCTCATTTAAAAGTTTACACGGTTTTATTCCACTTCTTTCCTTACAGCCTCTATAAACTTTTTTGCAACATCAATACCATATATCGCATCTTCTTTCATTGCACTTACATCAAGTCCATAAAGTACAGCATGCCTTCTCCCTATAGGTGTCAAGAATTTTTAAAAAGTCGTTTAGTTTAGGATATTTTTCTCTAATGTATTCAATTAAACAAATATGGCTTCTTTCCTTAAAACCATCCCTGTAAAGAATTGCGCGTGCTGCATGGAACATTGAAGTATATACGGAGACAACTACAAGATCATACATCTCGTCTTTTACACACTTCTTAGCATTTGTAAGATGTCTTTTGGCATTTGATATTTCTTTTTTAACGACACTTCTATCAAATTTAAAGACGCGAAGGAGTTCTTTTTCATAACAATCTTTCAAGTTCAAGGCAGTTCGCTTCCGTAAAGCATAATATAGTTTTTCACGACAGTCAAATAAAATGAGTCGTTTTCTTCCTTCATTTTTAACTATTGTCCGATGGTAAGAACTTGTATACGTTTACATCTTTCCCAATGGTTTTTTTAAGGATTGTTCAAGCTAGGCTTTTGTCTCTTTGAGGAAATAACCAAGATATCAATATCACTATTTTCGTTAAACTCGTAAGTTGCATAACTTCCATACAGAGCAATAGAGGTCGGAGATTCATATGCCTCTACTATCTCACTAACAAGTCCTACCTCATTAATCATAAAAAGTCCTATGAAGCGTTTTAACTCTTTCGTAAGGTAGTTATTTGCAAGTTTGTAGTAGTGTTCACGGCCTAAATTCCTTTTCTCTAATATGTGTAACCGCAAGAGCTCCTTCAATGTTTTACTACATATGTGAGAACTTAGACTTAGCTTCTCTGTAATTTCATTCACATACACCTCTTTTGTGGGATTCAACGCAAAGTAGCGCAGCAATTGCCAAGATGCATACTTATCGAATAATTCATTCATGTGAACCTTCGTTCATTAGAGTGAACGTTCGTTCAATATATTGAACGTATCTAACGAGCATTGATATTACATCTATCTCCATACTAAATCATATACAATAAATTGTTTATTTTCAATTGCAAAATTAAGTTCTCTCAAAGGAATCTATAGAAAAACCACATCAGCCTTCGAAATCTGTAACATCACAAAGT
>JAINCR010000105.1 GCA_036574215.1 Caldisericaceae bacterium | reverse complement strand
AGGTAGTTTGAACTATCTGGGACTGAAAAGGGAAGAGGTAAATAAACTAAATGTTTTTCCTGTTCCAGATGGAGACACAGGCACAAATATGTACCTTACTTTAAAAACCGCAATTGAAAGTATTGATAAAGCAAACCCAAAAAACTTAAAAGAATACGGAAAAATATTTTGCGAAGGCACGTTAATCGGTGGTAGAGGAAACTCTGGGGTAATATTATCACAGATCATCAAAGGTTTTTTTGATGTAATTGATAATGTCGAAAAAATCGATGTAAAACTTTTTAGCATGGCGCTTCAAAACGCAACAAAAATTGCATACCAAGCAGTAATTAAACCAGTCGAGGGCACAATTCTTACAATAGTAAGAAGTATGGCACAAGCAAGTCTTGAAGTAATAAATGAAGAAGATTTCATAGAATACCTTTCTTATATAATAGAAGAAGCAAAAAGAACATTAGAAAAGACTCCGCAAATGCTACCCGTCTTGAAAGAAGCAGGTGTAATTGATGCAGGAGGACAGGGATTAATATACCTTCTTGAGGGCGGCTTGAAATCACTAAAAGGAGAGGCTATTTCAGAACTAAAAGAAGAAGTCTATACTGAGACAGTAAAAGCAGAATCACTTGAATTTAAATTCGATACAGTTTTGCTCTGTTACTTAAACAACTACTCTGAAGATGTAATTAAAAAAGACCTTGAACAATTTGGAGATAGTATTGTAGTTGCAACGGCAAATGACCTTACAAAAATCCACATTCATTCAAATGAGCCAAATAAAGTAATTGCATACATACTTGACAAGGGCGAGATAAAAGAAGCCCGCATAGAAAATATGCAACTACAAACAGAAGAATTTGCACAAAAAACTATGGAAAAACCAAAAAAGATTGAAAGTCGCTTTGACTTCTCAATCGTCTGTGTAAGTCAAGGAGAAGGTTTTAAGAAAATATTTGAAAGTCTTGGAGTAGAAGAAGTAATTGAAGGCGGGCAAACAATGAACCCTTCGATGCAAGACATCTTAAACGCTGTAGAGAAATGCAGTAAAGATACAGTATTTGTATTCCCTAATAACTCAAATATCATCCTTGCTGCAAACGAAGCAAAAAAGCATTCTAATAGAAAAAGAGTGGAAATTGTCCCCACGAAAAACCCTGCTCAAACAATCCCTATCATTCTAAACTTCAACCAAGAAGAAAGTATAGAGGAGAATCTTTCTAAAGCAGTTGATATGATAAAAAAAATAAACATCGCCGAGGTGACTTATTCTATAAGAAATACAACTATAAATGGCCTTGAGATAAAAGAAAACGATTTTATTGGCCTTTTTGACGATAATATAGTAGTAAAAGGCTCTACCCCAGAAGACACATTCCTAAGTTTACTGCAAACCGTTAAAGAAAAAATAGAAAATACAGAATTCATTTCAATCTATTACGGTAAAGATGCCAAAAAAGAGGATGGAGTAGCAATGATTGAAAAACTCTCAGAGATATTTAAAAATATTGAGTTTGACCTAGTTTATGGAGGTCAGCCTTTTTATTATTACATTGCATCTATAGAGTGAGGTGAAAAATGGAAAAATTAGCAAATTTCTTTAGTCCTTTTCAAAACAAGTATAACCCAGAATTTGCTATCATTACAGGAAGTGGGCTTGGCAGTATACTAGAAAAAGCAAAAATATTTGAAAGAATACCTTATAAAGACATTCCAAATTTTCCTGTTTCTACAGTTGTAGGACACGCTTCCGAGCTTGTTTTTGCACAGTTAGGAAAACATAACGTTGTTTTCTTTAACGGGAGATTTCACTACTACGAGGGTTATTCAATGGAAGAAGTAACTATAACGATAAGGGCTAGCGAGGCAATGGGTGTAAAAAATTTAATAGTATCAAATGCTTCTGGTGCTGTTAATCCAACCTTTAAAGCAGGTGACCTTATGCTAATTAAAGATCATGTGAATTTTATCCTTGCCGATAACCCACTTAGAGGCGTAAAAGGAAACGAAAAATTCGTTAACATGACGAATGTTTATGATGAAGAGTTCAGGAAAATTGTTAAAACTATTGCTTTCAAGCATAATATACCAATAAAAGAAGGTGTTTATTGTGCGGTAATGGGACCAAGTTTTGAAACTATTTCAGAATTACTCCTTATGGAGCGACTGGGAATTGATGCAGTAGGTATGTCCACTGTGCCTGAAGTAATCCTTGCTCGTTTCTATGGAATGAAAGTGCTTGGGTTATCCTGTATTACAGATAATGCCTTTGAAGAAGGAGTAGTCCAACACGAAAAAGTAATTCAAATCGCAAAAGAATGCGGTGAAAAGATTTCTTTTATTCTTAACGAATTCCTTATGGAGGTTTGATAATGAGTATTGTTGATATCATTGAAAAGAAAAAATACGGAAATCATCTTACCGAGGAAGAAATTAAAAATGTCGTTTTTGGATACACAGATGGGAAAATACCAGATTACCAAATGTCTGCCTTCCTTATGGCAGTCTGGTTTAGAGGTATGGACGAAAATGAACTTGCCATTTTTACAAAAGAAATGATAGATAGTGGAAAAACTATTAACCTTTCAAAAATAGAAGGCATTAAAGTAGACAAACACAGTTCTGGGGGTGTTGCAGATACTGTAACAATACCACTTATTCCAATTGTTGCATCTTTGGGTGTGCCTGCTGCAAAAATGTCAGGAAGAGGCCTTGGGCATACAGGAGGCACAATAGATAAACTAGAATCTATTCCAGGTTTTAGAACAGAAATTTCTATTGAAGAGTTTGTAAATATCGTAAACAGAGTAAAAGGAGCAATTATTTCACAGAGTAACGAGCTTGTTCCTGCTGACAAAAAAATTTATGCTCTAAGAGATGTAACTTCCACTGTTGATAGCATTCCCCTTATTGCCTCAAGTATAATGAGTAAGAAAATTGCTGCAGGCACTGATGCAATCGTGCTTGACGTAAAAGTCGGAAATGGCGCTTTCATGCAAGATCTTGATAGTGCTTTAAAATTAGCAACCGCAATGGTAAACATTGGGCAATCTTTAAATAGAAACACCGTTGCATACATTACAGATATGAACCAACCTTTAGGAAACGCAATTGGCAATTCAATCGAAATTATTGAAGCAATAGATATTTTGAAAGGTAATGGGTCTCAAAGACTTTTTGAAGTTATCGAAACACTCGGAGCAGAAATGCTAAAACTTAGCAGATTAGTAGATACACTTGAAGAAGGAAAAGCACTTGTCAAAAAGGTAATAAAAGATAGATCTGCTTTAAAGAAATTTGAAGAGATCATTGAAGCGCAGGGCGGTAATAAAGAGATTATCTATAACACATCACTTCTGCCGCAGGCTAAATTTAAAAAAGATATCGTTGTAGAGCAAAGCGGTTATATTAATAGAATTGATACAAAAGGACTTGGAAAACTTGCACAATTTCTTGGAGCGGGAAGAGAAAGAAAAGATGAAGTTATAGATCTTTCTGTGGGTTTATTTTTCAATAAAAAGATAGGAGATAAAGTTGAAAAAGGAGAGCCTGTTGGAACAATTTTAGCAAACGACGAAAGAAAACTTGAAGAAGCGCTTAATGGAGTTACAAAACTCTTTGAAGTAGTAGAAACACCTACTTCTTCCCCACCACTTATTTACTACAGAGTATCTAAAGAAGGGGTGCAAAAACTCTTCTGAATGACAAAAAATACAGTTATTTTAACTCACTCAGGGGCAGATTTTGATGCAATTGCATCAGCTTTTGCATGCACAAAACTTTTTCCTTCATCGATTGCGGTTCACCCTGGCTCAACCGATATTAACGCTCAAAGATTTATTAGCCTTTTTGAAGAAGTTCTAAATTTTAAAAAAGTTAAAGATTTACCAAAAGCATTCATAGATGATATATCTAGAGTAGTTATAGTAGATACAAAATACGAATCAAGAGTTGGCGAAGGAAAAGAATTTTTGAAACTTAAAAATACACAACTCATAATAATCGACCATCACCCAGGAGAAAGTGATATTGGAAATGCAATACATATTACAAAAAGTGTAGGAGCAAATACTACAATACTTGTAAATCTTCTTAAACTTAAAAAGGTTAAATTAACACCAATAGAAGCAACATTACTTGCGCTTGGCATATACGAAGATACTGGGTCTCTCACATTCCCATCTGTCACAACTGAAGATTTTGCAGCACTTGAATTCCTATTCTCCTTTGGAGTAGACATAAAGATTATCCATAGATTTATTTCTCCGTTTCTTCAGGAAGAACAATTGCAACTTCTTAAAGAACTATTAGATAATCTCAATAAATACGATATAAATGGTATAAGAGTTGGCATAACTTCGACAAATTTACAAAAGTACATTCCTGGAATTTCAATTCTTGCCCACAAAATCGTTGAAATGGTTGATGTTGATGTAATATTTGTGCTCGTTAGCATTGGTAATACAGTAAATATTATTGGAAGAAGCACAAGCGAAACCTTAAATCTAATTAATATTGCAGAAACTTTTAAAGGTGGAGGACATCCAACTGCAGTCTCTTCCGTTATAAAAAATACCTCAATAGATGAAATAAAAGATAGAATTTTAAAAGAGCTTAAAACCACAATCTCTCCTTCCTTAAGGGCAAAAGATTTTATGAGTTCTCCAGTTAAAAAAATTGCCCCTAACGCAACGGTAAAAGAAGCACTTGATACTATGATCATGTATGGATTTTCAGGATTACCAATTGAAGAAAATGAAAAAATCATTGGCATTGTAGAGAAGAAAAACCTAGAAAAGGCATTTCTTTTTGGAAGGAAAAATAGGGAAGTTAAGCAATTCTACTCACCAAAAATAGTTAAAGTAAAAAAATATGCAAGTTTAAGAGAAATCGAAGAAAAGATGATAGAAGAAGATGTGGGCAGAGTGCTTGTAGAAGATGGAGAAGAAATTATCGGTATAATTTCAAGAAGTGATCTATTAAAAGCGTATAAACTTGAACATTCATTAAGGGAAATACCCAGGACTTCATCATCATTACAATTACCTAAAAGGGAATTTGTTATAAAAATGCTGTCAAATGCAATACCAAAAAATGCCTTAAAACTCATAAAAGAATTCGGGTCTATAGCCAAAAACTTAAACATTGAGATTTATCTTGTTGGGGGCTCTGTAAGAGATGCGTTTTTAGGTAAAAAAATAGTTGACTTTGATTTTGTTTTGTCTGATGCTGTTTCTTTTGGTGAAGTTTTAAAAAAGACTTTTAATGGAAATATTCGTATCTTTCCTGATACACAAACAGTCCATTTTGATTACCTTGGTATGAATTTTGATTTTGTAACATCAAGAAGAGAATATTATGTAAATAGTTCCCTTGTTCCGATTATTGAAAAAGCAAGCCTGAAGGAAGATCTTACAAGAAGAGATTTTACAATTAATTCGATGGCAATCGATATTAAGGAAAATAACTTTGGCCAAATGTTTGATTACTACGGTGGATATGAAGATCTATTAAAAAAAACTATAAGGGTTATTAAACCACTATCTTTTATTGAAGATCCATCAAGAATTCTACGAGCAATAAAATACATGATTGAATTAGATTTTAAACTATCTAAGGAAACAGAAGTTCTGTTAAAGAGAGCAGTTGAATTAGGAACTTTAGAAAATACCCGTTCCCAAAGGGTTCAAGGAGAATTAAAAGAATTGCTTGAGAAAGATGAAATCGAAAAAGTTCTGCATTTTTTAACTGAATATGGAATTTTAGAGTTAATCTTTAGAGTAAAAACCCTCCCGAAAATCACAGTTAAAACAATAAAGAAATTTTACAAAAATAATCAAGATAAAAATGAAAGGTTAGCTGTTTCAATCTTTTTTATACTTTTGAACAAGAGAAACATAGTTGTAGAAGAACTTTCAAATATTTTGGGCGTTAAAAAGAGAGTATTGGAGAAAATGAAGGAAGCAATATTCACGCTAAAAAACTTTGAAAAAAACTTTGAAAAATACGATGTATTTGATGTATCTATAACCTTAAATAAATTGGATTTACTTTACATAAAAGCCTTTTATTGTGCTACAAAAGGTATCTTTAGAAAATTCTTAGAGGAATACATCGATAGATTAAGGTTTATTAAAAATGAACTAACAGGAGAAGATTTAAAAAAACTTGGTTTAAAAGAAAACATCCAATATAGAAAAATATTCGCAACCCTTACAAAATTAAGGATGAAAGGTGAAATTAATTCAAAAGATGATGAAACAAATTACATATTAAGTCATAGAGGTGAATTTGAATGGAAGTAGATAAAAGAATAGGGAAAATAGTAAACAACGTTCAAAGGGTTATTAAAGGCAAGGAAGAAGTAATAATACTTTCTCTTGTCCCTCTTATTGCAAAAGGACATCTCATTTATATCGATATCCCTGGCGTAGGAAAAACTACTCTTGGCGAAAGTATTGCAAAATCAATTAATTTAAAATATTCTAGGATTCAGTTTACTGCCGATTTATTACCAACAGATATCATAGGCTTCACAGTCTTTAACAGAGAAAAAAATAGTTTTGAGTTTAAAAAAGGTCCAATATTTGCAAATATTGTAATAGCAGATGAAATAAATAGAGCCCCACCAAAGACTCAATCAGCAATGCTTCAAGCAATGAGTGAGCGAAGTGTATCAATCGACTCTATTACGTATAACCTTGATTTGCCTTTTATGGTTATCGCAACTGAAAACCCACAAGAATTCGCAGGCACTTATCCACTCCCCGAAAGCGAATTAGATAGGTTTCTTATGTCTCTTGAAATTGGGTATCCTGACGAAAATAGCGAAATAGAAATTCTTAGAGAAGACAAAAGGTTTGAAATAAAAAACATAGAAAGTGTTTTAGAATATTATGAAATTTTACAACTCATTGAAGAGGCAAAAAATGTCCTTGTGGAAGAAAGCGTGCTTAGGTATCTCTATGAAATCGTCAATAAAACTCGGTCTTCAAAATTCATTAAGCTTGGCTTGAGCACAAGAGGGGCATTAGATTACATAAGAGCATCAAAGGGACTTGCAAAAATTAAAGGAAGGAACTTCGTTATACCCGAAGATGTTAAAACACTTGCTAAACCTGTTATAAAACATAGACTCATATTCAAAGAGAAAGAAACAAAGTTTAAAGAAGATATTATCAATGAAATTATTAACGAAACAAAAGTCCCAATATAGTAGAATTAAAATTACAAAGGAAGGCTTATTCTATATTGCTTTCACCTTTATAATAGGATTCACTGCTTTTAACTCGGGGAATAACCTTATTTACTTGATTTTTGCAATACTTCTATCATTGCTTGCTGCATCTTCAATTCTTGCAGTAAACAATCTAAAAAATATTGAAGTTAATTTAAAAAGCGAAGAAGAAATATATGCAAAAAAAGATGCCTTTATAGATGTTGAAATAAAAGCAAAAGATAAAAGAAAAAAATTTTTTATTGATATCAAAATCTTAGACAATACGTTTAGGATTGAATTTTTAGACAAGTTCTTAAGGAAAAAAATTAAAGTAAACGAAAAGAAGCGCGGTAAAAAAACTATCGAGTATGTCTATTTATCGTCTTCCTATCCATTTGGTTTTTTAATAAGGGAAAAGAAAGTGAAAGTAGATTTTTCTTACCTTGTTTTTCCAGAAATTAAGCCTGTGAAGATAAAAAAACTGTCATCTAGTAAGGAGGGCTCTCTAAAAAAGGATGATTCTTCCGACTTTTTTTCACTTGAAGATTATCAAGAAGGAATGGATGCAAGGAAGATATCTTGGAAGGTTTCAGCAAAACTAGATAAAGAAAAGGTCATTACAAAAGCAAACGATAAACTCAATGAATTAAAAATTGCTTTAAACAACTCTTCTTACATTTACAATACTTACACATTTGAAGATGCAGTCATTAAGATAGCCTCTCTAATAAAGCTTCTTTTTGACCAAAGAATACCATTTGAGTTTATATCACAGAACCAGTTGTTAAAATGTAATTCATACCAAGATTACATTGGGATTATGGAATACCTTTCGGAAGCAAAATTAGAAGATACATCTATTTTAGAGGATTCTTATGATATCATAACAGAAAGAGACATTGAATATGAATATGAATATGAATATGAATAAGAATAATCATGATATTTATTTTCTACTATTTATAATTTCTTCGATTGGGTTTGTTTCGATAGTTGAAAAATCACTAATAATACTTTCAATAATTCCAGTTTTTGCAACAATGCTTTCAAAAAACAAGGAGCTTAAAAAGAAGCCAAAAATCGTAGAAATAATACCACTTATAACTTTTATTACTTTACTCATCTTAGGTATTGACTTATTCATAACTATTGCAATACTCCTTACAGTTACAATAAGCTCTAAATATATCGTCAGTAAAAATTCGTTTGATTACCTTGAGATGTTCTTAATAGGTATAATGTTTGGCCTTATTTCCTCAATTGCAACAATATCTATTTCGTTTGGTATAATTGCTGTAATTTTTACAATTTCATCGTTTTTGTTTCTTGTATCAGCGCAATCTAAAGATGATAAACTCCGGCACCTTGTAGATAAAAAGGATTTTGCTTTATCTTTAATGTTCTTGTTTATACTCGTTAGTGTGTTCTTCCTTGTTCTTCCAAGGTTTTCACTTGGAGTAATACATGGTAATCCACTTTTCAATAAAACTTCTTCAGGATTCTCAACGGATATCACAATAGATGCAAAACCCGTAGATCTTAACTATCAAATCGTAATGAGAGTTGAAACTGAAAAAAAGAAAAGTCCTCTATACATTGTTGGTGTTCGATATTCTACATTCATAAATAACCACTGGATGAACTATGAAACTCATGAAAAAATTCTTAGAACATCACAAAACACTTTTGGTTTTCAATTTGGTAAAAAAGGAACAGTTTACCTTGAACCAACAGGCACAAATGTGCTATTTCAAATAGGTTGGACAAACGGTATTTACGGCAATTTCAACTATTTACTCAAAGATGAATTATCAAACATGTTTTTTGATGCACCATTCTATAAAACGATTAAATATACTCTTTATTACGATGATGATAAAAACATCACAACCGAAGAAAAAGATATTGCAAAGTATTTAAGCCTAAAGAGGATCAATCCAAAAGTTATTGAACTTGCAAAAGATATTACAAAGAATTCTTTTAGTGATTTAGAGAAAGTAGAAGCAATTGTTAGCTATCTAAAGAAAAACAATAAGTATTCTTTAAAGCCAGAGGCAAATAGTATTGAAGAATTTATAATCAACCACAGAAGCGGATACTGTGAACACTTTGCAACCGCAACAGTAATGCTTACAAGGGCAAACGGCATCCCAGCAAGACTCGTATCGGGATTTGTTACGAACGAACTAAATAACACTTCAAATTACTATATTGTAAGGGAAAAGGATGCCCACACATGGGTAGAAGTTTATGTTTCTAATAGGTGGATTACTGTAGACCCAACTCCAATTACATTTACAACACCAAGTAAAATTAGCATGCTCATAGACTCAATAATAATGTATTGGTACAGAAATGTAATTACATATAGCAGTGCAAGCCAAATATCACTTTACAATAACATCGCACAAGGCTTTAGAAATTTTGGAGAAAGCATCTTTAATACAATCAACAAAGTATCAGTAAACAAACCTCTTCTTATAGGGATCGGTATTGCTATAATAACACTATTTTTATTCGGAATAAAACTTCGAAAAGAAGAAAATGAAATTGCAAACTTAATAATCAATTTTATTGGTAATGATAAAAAAGACTCTGAAACACTCCTTGAGTTTGCAAAAAGACATAAAAAAGATAAAATTTTAGGTGATTTAATTAGTTATTACTACAGTTATAAATACGGGAAAAAGATCGAACTAAAGAATACAATTTTAAAGATTATTAAAGACATCAAGAAGTCAAAACGATATATTGACAGAGAAGGTTAAATCAAATATAATAGCAATAAGGTAGGTGATTAAATGAAAAAGATAATTATTGTAGTTTTTATTTTAGTTTTTGTGTCTTTGGTTTTTACAGGATGCACAACAACGCAATCTAATAATCCAACGAATAACCAAAACACAAACAATACCACTAATAGCACAAGAGAAATTGCGCCAGATTTTTCTTGGAAAGATGCAAATGGAAAAGTTGTTAAACTTTCTGACTTAAAAGGGAAAGTTGTGCTGATTGATTTTTGGGCAACATGGTGTGGTCCTTGTAGGATGACAATACCGCATGTAGAGGCTATCTATGAAAAGTATAAAGGTAAAGGTGTAGAAGTATTAGGTGTAAACCTTGATCAAGGCAATATTGAGAAAGTGCAACAATTTATAAAAGACTACGGTATGAAATACTTGATCATTGCTGATCCAAATAGTAAGGTTGGAAGCCTCTATGGAGTTAATAGCATACCTAGATTCTTCATTGTTGATAAGAATGGAAGAATCGCAAAGGTAATTGTCGGCTATCAAGACAATTTAGGTGACGTAATATCTAAAGAAATTGATGCTTTACTAAAAGAGTGAGGTATATATGGAAGTAAATGAAAGTAATTTTAGAGAAGAAGTGCTTAATTCGGAAGTTCCTACTTTAGTTGACTTTTGGGCAGAGTGGTGCGTGCCATGCAAAATGATTGAACCAATTATTCTTGAATTAGAAAAGGAATACGTTAACAGGTTAAAAGTTGTAAGAGTAAACGTTGATGAAAACCAGAATCTTGCAATCGAATACGGAATTATGAGTATTCCAACTATTGGCATTTTTGTAAATGGAGTAATGGTGGATGCAATTATTGGTGCAGTGCCAAAAAGAGTTATAGAAGAAAAAATCAAAAAATATTTAATAATAAATTAAATAATTAAAGGCTCTTAAACATAAGAGCCTTTTTTTAATATACCTTATAATCGACGAAGATTTTCAACTACACCTTTCACAAATGAAAGGTCATTTTTAAAAAAGAAGCTTCCCATGACCAGTATATCTGCTCCTGCATCTAAGACACTTTTCATTGTTTTTTCGTTTATCCCCCCATCAACTGAAATTAAGAAATTATACCCATTACTCTTTCTTAATTCGTTGAGTTTCTCAATTTTAGATAAAGTTGATGGGATGAATGTTTGGCCAGAAAATCCCGGCTCAACACTCATAACCAACACAATATCGGTATACGGTAAAACTTCAACAACGGATTCAACTGGTGTTGCGGGGTTAAAGGAGATGCCGCACTTCTTGCCAAGTTTTTGAATTTTTTTTAGAATCCTTAAAGGGAAAACGGTTTCCTCTATATGAAAAGTTATAAAATCTGATCCTGCAAGTGCAAATTCCTCAACAAAATTGTCAGGATTCTTAATCATAAGATGGGTATCAAAAGGCAAATTAGTAATTTTTCTCATTTGCTCAACAATGAAAGGACCAAAAGTAATGTTTGGAACGAAATTGCCGTCCATAATATCTAAATGGACAAATGCTTGGTCAAAAGATTCAATCTTTTCAATCTCTTTTTTTAAATTGGTAAAGTTAGAGGCAATAATCGAAGGCGAAATATAAAATTTCATTTTGCGATCTTCAATAAAACTTGCGTGCCTTTCTCAACTAACGCATTTGGAACAGGGTATTGATACAAAACGATGTTTTTAGGCAAATTCTGTTGGGAGTCTTCAAAGGTATCCACCTTATAAAGGACAAGTCCTGCTTGTTCTAAAATTAGTTTTGCTTCATCTACACTTTTTCCGATTACATCGGGAACTTTTACAAATTGTCCTATGCTTATTGTCAAATCAACTTTGGAACCGCCTTGCACAATCGTGTTAGCATTTGGATTCTGTTCTAATACTGTCCCAATTTTTTCTGTGCTTTCTATCTCTTTAATAATACCAATAGAAAGCCCTGAATTAATAATAAGCTCCCTTGCCTCTTTAAAATCTAACCCCACAACATGAGGAACAGAAAAACTTTTTGGCCCTGAACTTAAAATAATTTTAACAAAGCCGCCTTTCTTCAATTCACTGCCCTGCGGGATATCCTGCGAAATAACCGTATCAACAGGATATTCATTGCTTTGCTCAGTTGAAATCACTTGGAGAATTAGCCCATTTGTCTTAGCAAGTTCCTGTGCTACTGAAGCCTTCATGCCAACAAAGTTTGGCACTTTCACAGTCTCACTATTCGAATTAGGAGAACATCCAGCAAGTAAAAAAACCAATAAAAAAGTAAATATTAAATACCTTTTCATAAATTCATTTTATATATTTAAAAAAAATTTGCAAGAAATTTCATTTTATTTATACTGAATATATGAAAACAATTGTATACCCTGGAACTTTTGACCCGTTAACAAACGGACACCTCGAAATTATTGAAAGGGCAAGCAAAATTTTTGATAAAGTAGTTGTCTTGGTTGCAAAAAGAGAAGAGAAGCATACCTTATTTACAGTTGAAGAAAGACTTGAAATGGTAAAGATGAGTTTAAACAAATTCAAAAACGTAGAGGCAGATGTGCTTGATACGCTTCTTGTAGATTATTTAAAAAATCATAAAATAAACTTGGTGTTGAGAGGATTAAGGACTTACCAAGATTTTGAATACGAAAAGGCAATGTTTGAAATGAATTATGAGTTAAACAGCGGTATTGAAACGATTTTTTTAATTACAAGGACTTCTGCTTTTATAAGTTCAACACTCGTAAAGGAGGTTGCAATGAATAATGGAGATGTATCAAAATTTGTTCCTGAAATTGTAAATAAAAAAATAAAAGATAAAATAAGGAAGAAGCTATGAATAGAAGTATTATTGATGAACTTGAAAATTTAAAAGAGCTGGTCGAAAAGGCAAAGAAACTCCCTTTTTCAAAATACATTACAATTGATAAAGAAGAACTCTTAGGAATCATCCTAAAAATAGAAACAATGCTACCTGAAGAAGTAAAAACTGCTTCAAGCGTTTCTAAACAAAGAGAAATGATCCTTAAAGATGCTTACGAAGAAAAAAACCGCATAATAAAAGAAGCTGAAAGTGAATTTAAAAGAATTGTAGAAGAATCAAACATTGTTAAGGAAGCACGAAATGAAAGAGAAAGAATAATAAAAGAAGCTGAAGAAGAAGCAAAAAAAATAAAAGAAGAAGCATTAGTATTTGCAAAAGATCTTTTTGCAAAAATTGAGAACGTTCTTAGCAAAGCCCAAAACACTTTAGAAGAAGGGAAAGAAGCGATAGAAAATGAAATTAATAATCAATAAGATCATAGAAGAAGGTTCAGTTACCGTCGAAGAAAGTATTAACCTTAAAGAAGAACTCCCTTTTAAGTTGAAAGATGATGCAAAATTAAAACTTACTTTTGAACATGTGCAAAATAGAGAAATAAGAGTATATGGAACAATTGAAGCAACATTTATACTCACTTGTGTTGTGTGTCTCAATGAATTTGAGTATCCTATAACAATTGAGGTTGACGAATTTTATAGTCCAAGAGAGTTGTTTGACTATTATAAAGAAGAGCGTCCTATTGAAGAATTAAATAAATTTACTTACACAACAAACTATCTTGATACAAAAGATATCGTAAGAGATAATCTCTTAGAGGTGCTTCCACCATATCCAAAATGTCCAAAATGCTCATTAGAAACTTTTGAAAATTGAATATAATAAAAATCAAATAGCCCAAAATCCCGCCTGCTGAGATTGGGCAAGAGAACGGCGGTAATAAATATCTCAGCCTCAATCATCGTTGATTGAGAGAAAAGAAAAATATGTACATTAACGAAGCTAAAGACAATGTTAATAAGTTTGTTGAGGTAAAAGGTTGGGTTTACAATATGCGAGAAAGTGGAAAAGTAATTTTTGTTTTGGTAAGGGATGGCAGTGGAATAATGCAAAGTGTAATATCTAAAAACGATGTAGATGAAAAAGTCTTTGAAGATGCAAAAAAATTAACTCAAGAGTCTTCAATTATTGTAAGGGGAATTGTGCGTGAAGATAAAAGAGCTCCATTTGGCTACGAGTTATTAGTTAAAGAGCTTGAAATACTACGACTAACTGAAAACTACCCAATTACTCCTAAAGAGCACGGAGTAGGTTTCTTGATGGAACATAGACACCTTTGGTTACGTTCAAAAAGACAGTGGGCAATTTTAAGAATTAGACACAGAATTGAAAAATCATTAAGAGATTTTTTTGACTCAAGAGGCTTTACACTCATAGATGCACCTATTCTAACACCCGCTGCATGTGAAGGAACAACAACACTTTTTGAGACGAATTATTTTAATGAAAAAGCGTATCTTTCACAAAGTGGCCAACTATACATGGAAGCAGCAGCAATGGCATTTGGAAAAGTATATTGTTTTGGCCCAACCTTTAGAGCCGAAAAGTCTAAAACAAGAAGACACCTTATGGAATTTTGGATGCTTGAGCCCGAAGTTGCTTTTCTTACGTTTGAAGAGAACTTAAAACTCCAAGAAGAAATGATTTACTATGTAGTGCAAGAAGTTCTTAATAACTGTAAAATTGAATTAGATATAATTGAAAGAGACACAAAAATGCTTGAAAAAGTAGTGCCACCTTTCCCGAGAATCAACTACCGTGATGCAATTGAACTTTTAAATAAAAAAGGCTTCAATATAAAATACGGTGATGATTTTGGAGGAGATGAAGAGACTGCACTTGCAAATGAATTTGAAAAACCAGTTTTTGTGCACCATTTTCCAAAGGAAATAAAAGCATTTTACATGCAACCTGATCCGGAAGATCCAGGCACAGTGCTTGCAGCAGATTTACTTGCACCAGAAGGTTATGGCGAAATTATCGGGGGAAGTCAAAGGATACATGATTATGATTTACTTTTACAGCGAATGAATGAAAATAACCTTCCAATTGAAAATTACCAGTGGTATCTTGACTTAAGAAGGTATGGATCAGTTCC
>JAINCR010000104.1 GCA_036574215.1 Caldisericaceae bacterium | reverse complement strand
GACATATGATAAAAAGATGAAAAAAAGAGAAAGAAAGAGAGAAAGTCAATGAAAAATCATCTAAAGATTTTCTTTTAACTAAAAATAGTTTCGTATAGAATTTAAATGAGGCAACCAAATAATATTTCGTAGAACCTTTTGAAAAGGAACAAAGGTTACAAAAGATAAACCTGCCAAAAGGGAACGCAGGTTACAAAAGAGTAAAGAAAATTACGTGAGGCAACACGGGGATTTATATTCAAAACATTTTTATAAATACTTTATGCAGTCTTAAATTTTCTTTAATGCATTATTATCATACGGCACCTTGCTGTCTTTCATTCTGTGATGCCTTTTTAATCTTTAAGTAACCATATTGACAAAATTTTTAATTTTGGTATAAAGAAATTAACAAAGGGTTGTAGAACATACTTACAGGGCAGCACAAGCTACAATAAATTAAGATTCCTAATTTAAGGAAGGCTACAACCTAAAAATCATGCTTTAAAGGAGGTGATATGAGGAGAGTTTAAAGATAGAAAGAAAAAGACAATAGAAGTGTATCTAAGTTAAATTTTCTAAAAAAAGGAGGATTAAAATGAACACTAAATTATTGAGATTTCGAACCGTAGTTCTAATCCTTTTGATGTTTGTGGGGTTAGCAAATGTTGTCTTGGCAGGCGAGCAGATGACTAAACCCACACATATCATAAAGTTGTGGATTGGTAGAGGTCAAGCTTTGGTGGATGGTAAACAAATGACTTTAGACACACCTCCAATGCTTTATAATGGCACTACAATGGTTCCTTTAAGGTTCATTGCCGAAGCCATGGGGGCCAATGTGAAATATGACCCTACTGAGCAAAAGATAATGATAACTGGTGGTGAAACAGGTCCTGCAGAAAAAACGCAATTTGACGTAATTCTTAAAATTGGTAAAAATCAAGTATTAGTTAACGGGGAACAAAAAACCATTGATGTGCCTCCAATGCTATATAATGGTCGCACAATGGTTCCTTTGCGATTCATTGCCGAAACTATGGGAACCAATATAGAGTGGAACTCTGTAGAGAAAAGTGTTACTATTACCTGGTCTACTAACGAACTTGGGAAAATTTGTGTTTTTAAGTTTAACGATATAAATGGTAACGGAAAGCAAGACAACAATGAGCCAGCCCTACCTGGATGGACAATTATAATCAAAGATTCTTTTGGCAATGTGATAGGCAAGGGAGAAACAAATAAAGAAGGCTACTATTGCGTTGATGCTAAACCCGACAACACCTATACCATTTCTGAGGTGCTACAAACAGGCTGGAGCCAGACCTATCCCGGAAATCCGGACACCTACACTGTGAGCGTTAAACCCGGCCAGACAATTAATGTCATTTTCGGAAACCAAGAAAAACATTGTTGCCTTAGTTTTCAGTTCAATGCTGGCCAAGATGACAAATTTGCTCCCGGCAACTCTGAACCTGCATGCTGTTCCTGTAATCAATCCGTAGTAGATTGGTGTTATAAAGACTGGAACCAGTATCACCCAGAACAGAATTTCCCGGGTTTTACAAACTTTGACGCAACAGAGGGTGAAAAGTGGTTTGCTCAATGCTTCACTTTGCCAATGGGCAATTGCATCAAATCAGCCAAACTGACATTTCTTGCTAAACCACTCTCAGGAAACTCTGCAAATGACACTATCACGTTTATTATTGGCAATAACCACTGGACATACTACTTTGGCTCTTACAATAGCATACAGGGTCTACTTTCCAATCCATGGAATACTTATCCACTACTACCATTCCAGATTGACCTTTCAAATCTTCCTGGTAGTGTTAACCTTTTATCCTCACTAGATAGCGAACGCAATCTGGGTATAGTAATACAAGATGATACAAGTATAGACAGCATGAAACTTGATTTGACATTCTGCGAATGTAGTGAGGCTTTGGCTGTAGAACCTGTCCCTGGTGCAGAAATTAACGTAGAGCAAATAGCAGACAAACCAATTTTAAAACCAATAAAATGTAATACAAATGACAAAGGTGAATTTTCATTTTCAGTTCCTGAAGAAGAATTCAAAAACCTACCTAATGAAATTATCCTACAGATGAAAATTGTACCGCCAAACGGATGGACTGGGATAAGCTCTTCAAATGTAGTTATTGTAAAAGTTGAAAAATCTAATGGACCCAAGTTTGATTTTGTTCTTTTATGGCAAAAGGAGTATAGTAAATCAAATAAAGGACATTTTGCCATTAACGCAAGGGCTCAAAGTTGATACCCCAAACAAGTAACTGATATTTTATCACTGCCGTTCGTTTAGTTGAACGGCAGTTTACGTCTAAGATGTTGTTTTCCTTTGATTCCAATTTTGGTTATGATGTTTTTGCAAGTTCATATGCTTTTTGGAAGTGTTTAAATAGAGCTTAAAATAAATGTTTTTCTACGGATTAAAAAAAGTGAATTTTTCTAATCAAGATAACTGGAATTTTAAATAATGTTTTAGATAAAGAATAGACAAAATCCTCAACTTATTCGATAACAGGTTATGGACAGAAAGTGTACTAAAATAAAAACTGGCTCCCCGTGTAGGACTCGAACCTACAACCTAGTGGTTAACAGCCACCCGCTCTGCCGGTTGAGCTAACGGGGAACCTAAGCTCTAATATAGGATATTAAATTTTTACTTTTTGTCAAGAGGCTAAAAGCCTTTTAAGTAAATAAAATATAAAAATTAAGTAGCTATTAAAAACAGATTTTTGCCAGTAAAAAACAACTTTTTAAACTTTCTTTTCGAGCACTTCGCAAAATAGAGGAATATTTATTCCACAGCCAACGCAATTCCCACATCTACAATCTTCGGTTATAAAACCACTTAGGGCCTTATTGAATTCGCGTTTTAAAAACAATTTTGAAACGCCTGTTGAGATATGATCCCACGGAAGTTTAGTATCCAAAGGAAATGCTGAAAGATACAGAGTTTCATCAACACCAACTTTAGAAAAAGCTTCTTTCCAGATGTTAAAGTTAAAGTATTCACTCCAAGCATCCATTTTTGCTCCTAATTTAAAGGCTTGCTCAATAACATCGCCAACTTGCCTATCTCCTCTATCAAGCGCAACTTCTAACGCACTCATTTTAAAGTTAGATATATCAACCTTTACATTAGGTAAATTAAGTTCTTTTAAGAGGTATTCTCTTTTTTCGTTAAGAGAGTCAAAACTATCAAAGGCTGCGAACTGAAACGGTGTATGTGGTTGTGGCATAAAAGGATTAATACTTAAGTGGATTTCAAAGGGTTTTTTGAAGGTTTTATTTTTATTACCGACTTTTAGCATCTCTTTTGTTAATGTTACAATTTCTTTTACATCATCCATTGTCTCGGTTGGTAAGCCGATAATGTAGTAAAATTTGAGGGTATGAAAACCTAACGAAACAGCAGTTTCAACAACTTTAAGAATTTCATCTTTGGAAATCGTCTTATTAATAACATTTCTCAACCTATCTGATGCTGCTTCTATGGCAAAGGTTAAACTATGAACCCTTTGCTCTAAAATTACCTTTCCAAGGTCAGGAGTAAATTTATCTATCCTCAAAGAAGGAAGCGAAATCGAAACATGAAACTCTTCGGTTAACTTCTTCATAAGGGCAATTAACTTATCCATATTTGAGTAATCGCTTGTGCTCAATGAAAGAAAAGTAATCTCTTCGTAACCTGTGTTTTTCAAAACTTCTATTGCATCATGTTCAATACGATTTATACTTCTTTCTCTTACTGGTCTATAAACAACTCCTGCTTCACAAAACCTGCAGCCTCGAGTGCATCCACGAAAAATCTCTATATAAGCCTTATCCATAATCACTTTTCCAAAAGGAACAATGGGCTTAATGGGAAAGTAAGAATGCTCAAAATCTTTTATTGCATCTTTAACAACCACTTTTCCATTCTTTTCTACATATAAGTTTCCTTGCTTTTCAAATTCAAAAAATTTAGGGACATATACGCCCTTCAATTGAGAAATGGCATATAAAAACTCATCTTTGTTTTTAATTGTTTTTGCAAGATTAAGAATTTCTACAAATAAGCGTTCTCCTTCACCAAGCACAAAAAAATCAATAAACTTTGAAAGAGGCTCTGGATTATAAGCTGAGGTGCCTCCAAGAAACACTATGGGTTTTAAGCGTTCTTCCGCATAAATTGGGATATTTGCAAGGTCAAGTACATTCAAAATATTTGTGTAATCGAGGGCAGTTTGGCATGAAAACGCTACAAAATCAAAACGATTTAATGGTGTTCTAGACTCAAGAGAAAAAAGAGGAATTTTATTTTCTCTTAAGTATTTTTCAAAATCATCAAGAGGAACAAAAGCTCTTTCAAGTTGAATATCCTCAATTTCATTTCCAAGATGGTATAGTATTTTAAAACCTAAAGAAGACATACCCACTTCATACACATCGGGGTAAACAAGAGCAACTTTTATCGAGGCACTCATTTTATGAATACTATTCAACTCATTGCCAAAATAGTAATACGGTTTTTTAAACTTTAAAAGTTTATAATCTTTCACCATATGACAACTCATCTTTAAAATTATAAACGCTTACGACAAGGCCTAAAGCAATGAAATTGGTAATTGTGGAACTTCCCCCAAAACTCAAAAATGGTAAAGGGATTCCTGTAACTGGCATTATACCAATATTCATTCCCATATTAACAGAAACTTGGAATAAAAACATTGCAAAAACACCTAACGCTATCCCTTTACCTAATTTATTGCCCGTTAAAGCAATCGACCGAACGATAAAATAAAACAAATACAAAAATGAAAATAAAATAATTATCACGCCAATAAATCCCCAAATTTCACCAATTGCTGAAAAAATAAAATCTGCATATTGCACAGGCACAAAACCCAATCGAGTCATTAAACTTTTTTGAAACCCGTTACCAGATAATCTTCCTGATCCAAAAGCTATCATAGATTGAAGAACATTATAACCGCTTCCAAGGGGGTCTCTATAAGGATTAAAAAATGTAAGAATTCGCTCAATCTGGTATGGTTTTAAAATTTTTGGTAAAAATGGAATCATAGCAACCGCACCTGCAATTATAGATAATGAATATTTTAATGGTAAGAAAAATGCGATAAATATAAAGAATATGAAGGCGTAAACAAGTGAAGTCCCCATATCAGGCTGAAAAAAGACAACTAAAGCAAAAGGTATAATAGAAATTAATCCAAACACGAACTTTTTAAAATTAGTATACTTTCCTTCAAAAATCCAAATTAACATAAGTATTAAAGTAATTTTTGCAAACTCTGAAGGCTGAATTGAAAACAAACCAAAAAGGTTTATCCATCTTCTTGCACCATTAGTAATAACTCCAATTAAGAAAACGGAAATAAGTAAAATAAAAGTAACAACATAGAGCAAAACTGTATAATACTTTAGAACCCTGAAATTAATTGAGGATACAATAAAAAGAAAAATGATGCCAATTGTCGTGTAAACAATTTGCCTCAAAAAAAATTTCTCTGCATTAATTACATATAGCGCACTAAGAGAATAAAATGTTAAAACAAAAATTGCAATTAAAACACTTAATGGAACTTTTCTCACTTTTCTTTCTTTACCGAACGAACTGGCACAATTGCCTCAAAAACTTGTTTTGCTTTGCACTTTTCTACTTTTATGCTAATTGCTTCCTTTTCTATATCAAAATATTTTGATAAAGTGTTAATTAATTCTTGTTTCAAATTTTCGAATTCCCTAGAAGATAGAGAAAGCCTATCCTGTATAAGGATAAGTTTTAATCTTTCTTCTGCAACACTACTTGCATCTTTCTTTGTTCCATTATTAAAATCAAAAATACCCATTATTCTCTCCTAAAGATATTTCCAAAAAAACCTTTTGGCTTTTCTAATTGTATAGGTATATCTTCACCTTCCAATCTTTTCGCAATTTGACCAAACTCCTTTGCAGAAGGTGAACCGGGAAGATAATTTACCAAAATCTCTCCCATATTAGTAGTTTCAATAATTGCCTTATCTTCTGGCACAACACCCAATACATCTATATCGAGTATATTTACAATGCTTTCAAAATTAAGGGCTTTCTTTTTTGAAACAAGATTAATATCATACCTATTAATAATAAGACTTATCGATAAAATCTCCTTACTTTCAACGATTCCTATTACCCTATCTGCATCTCTTACAGAGGATACGTCAGGAGTCACAACTATTAAAGCCTCTTTTGCAGGTGCAACAGATGACTCAAAACCCTTTTCAATGCCAGCTGGAGAATCAAGAAGCACGTAATCAAAATTATTTTCTAATACCGATACAACATCTACAACTCTATTAACATCAACATCATCTTTACTATGAATCTGTGAAGCGGGTAATAGGAACAAATTTTCAATATGCTTATCTCTTACAAGCGCTTGGTTTATCTTACACTTTCCGTTAATAACATCTATGATGTTAAAAACTACCCTATTTTCAAGTCCCATAACCACATCGAGATTCCTCAAACCAATATCCATATCAATTAAAACTGTGCTTTTCCCGAGTTTAGCAAGAGATGCACCAAGATTAGCAGTAATTGTAGTCTTTCCAACGCCCCCTTTCCCGGCAGTTACAACTATTACCCTACCCATTTTTGCCCCTCCTCACTGATTTTGGTTCTCTTTCAACAAGAGTTTTAAAAGAAATTGTATCATTTACAACTTCTATCATTCGAGGTTTTCTTGATCTATCATTCACGTTCTGGAAATCAACAACTTTCCCATTAACTTGTAAATTTGTAGGCTGGAATGTTAGTGCAACAACTCTTCTTCCAGCTCTTACAGTTCCTTTAATTGCACCAAATACATACAGATCTTTAGTTACTTCTACTTCTGCTCCTGGATTGATATTACCGAGTATCACAACATCTCCATCGAAGCTTATGAATTGACCCGATCGGACTGTGTGGTCTATAATTAATACATTTTGATTTTCATCTCTTAAAGCACCATAAACTTTCTCTTCGTTATTAATTCTAAAGGAAACTCCTATATCACTGAAAATCTTTTCTATTAAACTAACTTCATCACTTGACAATACCTTTCCCTGTGTATCGATGTATAAATATCCTTTACTAAAAAAATTTCTTTGGTTTAAAACAAGGCCTTTCATATACGATATAACATCACTAAACGGTGCATTTGGGTCAATTTTCAATACTACATTACCATTAATACCTTTGAACGTAACTGGAACATTTCCCATATTTACCTCCATTACTAATTTATATCTAAAAAAAATTTTTAAGCAAATCTCTCATAAGAGGGGCAAGAGAACTTGAATAAGGAAATTTAGAATACTCAAAAAAGAGCAAACCTAAAGCCGAAGGGTCGTCTTTTGGAGCAAAAGAAACAAGCCAATGGTGAACACTTCCTTCTTTATCACCAACTTCTGCTGTTCCAGTTTTCGCACAAACCGACATTCCATTTATCTTTACGATACTCATACTTGGTTTATTGGCAACTCCTTCTAAACCATCTTTCAAAACTTTTAATGTCTTCTCCTTGAATTTATATTCAACTCTTATCTTTGGAGTGTATTCAAAGATAACCTTTGAGTTTGGAGAAACTACTTTACTAATAAAATGTGGAACTAAACCAACGCCATTATTAGCAATGAGTTGATAAAAAGATGCAACTTCAATTGGAGTAAGTGAAACATACCCTTGACCTATGCTCATGTTTGCAGTATCGCCAAGATACCATTCTTCATTAAATGCCTTTTTTTTCCACTCTTTAGAAGGGATAATACCCTTAACTTCGAAAGGAATGTCAATACCTGTTAATTCACTAATCTGAAGAGTTTCTCCCATTTCGCTAAGGCGATCAACTCCTGTTAAAAGACCAAGTCTATAGAAAAAAACATCCGAAGAATTAGCAAGTGCAATGGATGCAGTTTGCTTACCAAAAGCAGAAGGATAAATCCAATCCTTAAAACTCCTATCGCCTATAGTTAAGTAAGGTCCGCAATCAATTACTGTATTTTCAGTAATGACATTATTTTCAAGTGCTGTAATTAGTGTAAGACTTTTAAATGTTGAGCCGGGTGGAAATCGAGATTGAACTGCTCTATTTATAAAAGCATTTTTTGAGAGTAAATCGTTGTATTCTTTATCGCTAATACCTTTTACAAGTAAATTCGGGTTAAAAGTTGGATGTGATACCATTGCAATAATCGAAGCTGTTTTTGGGTCCATGGCTATTGCAACGCCAGTTCTGTCGCCAATGATTTTTTCAAGATTCTCTTGCACTTTGATATCTATTGCTAAGTAAATATCACTGCCAGGTATAGGTGATTGCTCAAAGATCACTTTTGTTGTTCTTCCAGAAGCATCAACTATTACTTCTTTCTTTCCTTTAACTCCTCGAAGGTATTTTTCGTATTGAAGCTCCAAGCCCTGCTTCCCAATAACATCGTTAATACCGTAATAATCATCACTTTTTATATCATCAAGAGTAACAGGGCCAACGTAGCCAATAAAAGAGGCTCCAATCTCTTTAAAAGGATAATATCTTATAAAATCAGTTTTTACAAAAATACCTGGAAGGCTCTCAGAGTTTTCCTCTATGAAAACACGTTCTTTATCTGAAATATTTCTCTTAATCACAATTTCTTCGTAAGATGGAAGATTTGCCTTGTTAATCTTTTCTTTAATTTGCAAATCTGACATGTTGATTACTTTTGAAAGTAAAGTAAATTCAACTTCTGGATCTTTCACAAAATCCATTATAACTGCAACACTATAAGATGGAATGTCTTCCGCAAGAACTATTCCATTTCTATCAAGAATCCTCCCTCTCATGGGCTGGGTTTCCATAATACGAACACTTCTATAGGTAGATAATTCGTAATAGTAGTTGCCCTGTATAACTGTAAGATAATAAGAACGTAAAGAAATTGTAAGAAAAAATACCAAAATAAGAAAATAGAGAAAATAAACCTTATCAAACTTTTGCTTTGCCATAGGATATTAGATACATGATAAAAAGAATCACAGTTGATACCAAGAAGTTATAGAAAAAAAAATCAAAAGAAACAACCAAGTTTTTAGAAGAGATATTTATACCAAAAAAAAGCAAAATGAAAACTGTTAACAAGCCAAAAATTTTTGGCGTTTTCAACCTTTTAAAAATTGATTTATACAAAAACACTCCAATAACAACCAAAGAAGCATATTCTCCCATAAAATTCCCAAAAATGAGGTCATTTATTAAAAGAAGAGCAATATTTAAATATAAATTAGAAAAATCAATTACTAAGTCAACCACAAGAAAAGAAACTGTAAACAAAAAAGGAATTTTATTACTGATTGCGATATCAAAAAGTAGAAGCACAAGGTAAATTACTATTGTAAAAATATCATTTTTTCTCATAGGAAGTAATAACCAAAACGTTTTTAATTTTATAGAAATCTAATATTGGCAAAAGAGTAAGTTTCTTCTCGCTAACGTTTTTATTTTCTATCTTTACAAGTTTACCAACAAAGATATTTGGTGGGTAAATATCACTTAACTCGGTTGTTACAAAAACATCACCAATATTATCCGCTAACTTATAAGAAAATTTTGTGATAGAAAGAGCATCTCCTGTGCCTTCTAAAATATCAACACCATAGCGGGAACTATTAGTAACACTTATTCTAAACGCCTTATTTGTTATAAGCATAACTTTTGAAGTTTTTTCGTTTACACTCTGAATAATTCCAACCAAAACAGCGTTCTCACCATCATTTGAATACACAACTGGCATTTTCTCAGTTATACCGTCATTTTCCCCTATATCTATTACTATAAAATTGTTTAACTCGTCGTAAAATATCACATGGGCTCCCTTCATGTTTAGAGTAAGTTTCGACTTAATGCCCAATAAATTTCTAAGTTCTTGGTTCTCCGTATAATAACCCAAAAGAAGTTTTAATCTTGCTTTAAGAATTTCAATTTCATTTTTTAAATCTTCGTTTTCTTTGATAACTTCTGCTCCCTTTTTAACACTCATAAAATAGTTTTCTATATTTTGAAATGTATTATTAACAGTAAAAAGTAAATTTTTAATCGGTTCTAAAACTAAAAAATCATAAATTCTACTAAAAGTAATGCCATAACTTGCAATTCCTGCAACAAAAATTAACAATAATACTAACGAAATAACTATAACAAGTATCTTTTCATTAGAGGAGTGCATCTTTATAAAAATCGTAGTTTTCGAGCACTTTACCAGCACCAATTGCAACAGAAGAAAGAGGGTCGTCTGCAACTGTTACAAGAATTCCAGTCCTATGAGAAAGGAATTTATCAATATTTTTTAGCAACGCTCCTCCTCCAGATAGCATTATGCCCCTATCCATAACGTCTGCAGCAAGTTCTGGCGGGGTAATCTCTAAAGTTGATTTAATGACGTTGAGAATCTCTTCTAAAACTGGCTGAATTGCCTTTCTTATTTCTTCAGAAGTGATTGTTATAGACTTTGGAAGCCCATCCACAAGGTCTCTTCCTCTTACTTCCATCTTTTCTTCTTTTTCTAAAGGAAAGGCGTTTCCTATTTTCAATTTTATTTGCTCTGCAGTAACATCTCCTATCAAAACACTGTATTGACGCCTTACATAAGAAATTATCGCTTCGTTCATCTCATCGCCTGCAATTCTTGTTGACTTGCCAACGACTATCCCTTTTAAAGAAATCACAGCAACTTCTGTGGTGCCACCACCAATGTCAACAATCATTGAACCACGCGCTTCCTCAACTGGAAGGCCTACCCCTATTGCCGAAGCAAGTGGCTCAGGAATTGTTTGCGCTTGTCTTGCTCCAACATGTAAGGCTGCGTCAATAACTGCTTTCCTTTCAACCGGAGTGATACCACTAGGCACCCCAATTAACACTATTGGTCTAAATATACCCCGTTTTCCACCTGCTTTTGTTATGAAGTAATCAAGTAAAGCTTCGGTTGTTTCAAAATCATTAATTACGCCATCTCTAATGGGGCGAATTACCTCAATCTCAAAAGGAGTTCTTCCAGCCATTACCTTTGCTTCGTTTCCAACTGCAACTACTCTTTTATCAGAATTAATAGCAATTATAGTTGGTTCCCTTAAAACAACCCCTTTACTTCTCACATAAACCACGCTATTTGCAGTACCTAAATCAATTGCAAGTTCTTTAGAAAATAAACTCATTTTCCACCTCACTAATCTTCTTTAGAATTTTTTCTATTTTTAAAATAGGCACGCCTATTACATTTGAAATTTGACCTATAACTTCGTTTACAAAAATTGATCCTAAACCCTGAATTGCATAGCCTCCTGCTTTGTCAAATCCTTCTTTTGTTTTTACATACCTAAATATCATTTCATCGTCAATTGCATCTATAAATTTAACTTTTGTAATTTCATAATCAATAATACTCAAATTACCTTTAACACAGGAAACTCCACTAATCACTAAATGTTCCTTACCCAAAAGTTGTTTAATCATACGCACATTTTCTTCAATATCTTTAGGTTTTCTAAAAATAAGTCCATCAAGAGCAACAACAGTATCAACTCCTAAAACTGGTAGTTTTTCTCCATCTTTACTTATTAAATACGCCTTCATGTAAGCATTGAAAATTGCCGTTTTAATTGGGTCATTTTCAAAAAACTGCTCGCTATAATTTACCTTTTTTACTTCAAAAGTATAACCAAACTCTTTTAAATAATTTATCCTTCTTTCAGAATTACTAGCAAGAATAAATTTCATGTTAGGACAAACATAAGAGCAAAAATCAAAATGCCTATTATTGTGCCTGTATTCAATTTCAATTCAATGCCAAAAGTAAGTTTTAAAAAGACAAGGTCGATGTTAAGTGTAGGTATGCCGAAACTCAAACCGTAATCAAAAATTGGAAAAATCTTTCCAATAAATATACCCAAAGCAGTGCCTAAAATTAACCCCAATAAAAGAAAAACCAAAAATCTTCCAAATGCAAACTTTCTCATCTTTTTTCCAGTCTATTATATATAGCAATACCTAAAACTCCAATAAGAAAACCTGCAAGTCCTCCAATAGGAATTAAAAAAAATACATAGTATAAAAACAAGGTATTTTTGGTAACAAAGTAAACAAAAATAACTTGTGTAATATTATTTGTAATACCTCCTACTGTACTTATGCCTTTAATTGATATTCTATTTTTTAAAAATAGAAAAAGTATTGCCATTACAACAGCGGATAAAACCCCACCAAAGAAACTGGTTCCAAACGAAATCCAGTTTATACTCCCCCTAAAGATAGAGGCTACAATAGTTCTGATCACTGCAACGATAATTCCATATTTTGCACCAAAAAGCATCATTGCAAGAAGTGTTGAAAGATTTGCAAGTCCAAGTTTAGCACCAGGAATTAAAGGATATATCTGCGGAGGTTCGATGAGATTTAAAACAACCCCAATTGCAATAAGCACAGAAAGGTAAACAATTCTTTTAATACTACTTTCAATAGGAAGTTGTGTCGACATACTTATCATCTCCTACAATTGAGATTGATATTCTATTTGGAAGACATACAATGGATTCTCCAACTTTTGAGATTTCTCCTTGTTTAATGCATAACTTATCTTTACAAGTAGACTCAATTACTCTAACTTTTCCCTCATTAACAGTTACATAGAGGAAACCTTCTTTACTTTTAACAAGAACGGGGCCAAGATTTGTTCGATCTGAAATTGGAACTTTCATGAATAACTCACCATCACTTAAAATAACAAGTAACCTTTCTTTGGTTCTCTGTAAAAAATAATTAATAAAAATGCCAAACAATAGCGATACAATAATAAGAACAATTACAAATTTATCACCTATTTTCAAATTCTATACTCCCCGAAAGACTTTCACTGTAAAAAACATTTAACGAAGTATCAACAACAACCGCTTGAATATTTGATTCCGAAGCAAGTTTCAAAGCATCATCTTTTCCCAATACAAAAAGCGCTGTTGAAAATGCATCTCCTACGTAGCCATCTTTAGTGATTGCCGTTGCAGACACAAGTTTTTTTGCAGGACTTCCACTTCTTGGATCTATTATATGGCAGTATCTTTCTCCATTTAACTCAAAGTATCTCTCGTAATCACCAGAAGTTGCAACAAAATTACCTGACTTCAATTCCAAAACTGCTATCACACCATTAGAGCGTGGGTGCTTAATTCCTACCTTGAAAATCTTATTTGGATCAATACTATAAACATAAACATTTCCACCCATATTTACGATGGCTTTTATTGGCTTGTTTTTTTCAATGATTGCTTTAATTTTATCAAGGGTGTAACCTTTTGCAATGCCTCCAAGATCAATTGCTTCACCTTTTTTCTTTAAAAAAACTTCATCTGAATCTATAACAAGATCGTTTATATCTGTAAGTGTAAGAGATTGCTTTATCTCACTTAGAGTTGGCACTCTGTAGTTTTCATCCTTAAATCCCCAGATCCTTAAAACAGGTGAAATCATAATATTAAAAGCGCCATTTGTCTTTTCAAACATCTCTTTCCCTTTATTAATTATCTCAAGAGTATCATCACTTACCTTAACGGGTTTAACTCCTGCATTTGCGTTTATTTTTGATACTTCAGAATTGGGATTGTAATCATCAAAAAGAGAAGCAAGATAATTTATTTCTTTCTCAATTTCATCTGCTATTTTTTCCCTGTTAGCTCCAAAGATATCAATCTCAATGATTGTATCCATACTGTAGATCTCTCTATGGAGATTCTGAAAATTTACATAGTAAAAAATTAAGAAAAAGATAAGTAAAGCAACTATAACAACTATAGGAAAAACAAGAACTTTTTTATTCATAAATACCGAGGTCCTCCCCACAGAAGTCACACTTCCCGTTGTGTGTATGGTTTTCGACAATTTCAAATCCGTGCCTTTTTATAACTCTTCTTTTACATTTGGGGCAATACGTATCTTCATACGGATGTCCAAGGACATTGCCTATGTAAACAAAATTTAAACCTTCCTCAATACCGATATTTCGAATCTTCTCAAGTGTTTCAACTGGTGTTGGATATAGGTGTGATAGGTCAAGATATGGATAGAATCTTGTTAAATGCCAAGGGGTATTTTTTCCAAGATTGTCTCTAATAAATGCTGCAAGATTCCTTAACTCCTCAAGATTATCGTTAATTGTTGGAATAATATTGGTAACAACTTCAACGTGCATATTCCATTTCTCCTTTGCATATACAACACTTTCGAGGATTTTTCGATAATCAAATATTGGAGTTATTTTATTGTAAGTTTCTTGAGAGAACGCCTTTATATCCACACGAAACACATCAAGGTAAGGCCCAATCATATCCAAGCCTTCTTTGGTGATAGAGCCATTTGTTACATAAACAGTAAACAATCCTTTTGTCTTTGCAAGTTTGGCTGTTTTGTAAGTATACTCAAACCAAATAGTCGGTTCATTGTAAGTCCAGGCTATCCCTCTTGCCTTATATTTTAAAGCAAGAGAGACAGCCTCTTCTTCCGTAATTTTTTCTGAAATAAGACTCAAATCAAAATCCATTTTAGTAAATCTTGAAATCTCAAAATTTTGACATCCTCTACACCTAAAGTTGCATCCCCAAGTGCCAAAAGAAAGAACGGTGCTACCTGGAAAATAATGAAATACAGGTTTTTTTTCAATTGGATCTAAAGCCCAAGATGAAACATAGGAATCAAGTAATGTAAAAAGCTTTCCGTCTTTGTTAATACGCACCCTACAAATACCCGTCTTACCCTTTGGTATTATGCATTTAAAGTTACATAGATTACATCTTACCTTATCACCTTCGAGCTTTTCCCAAAGGAGGGCTTCTTCCATTCTAAATTTCTCCTTTTAAAAACCTATCGATCGATTTTGCTGCAGCTCTACCTGCTCCCATTGCAGTTATAACGGTGGCAGCGCCAGTAACAATGTCGCCACCTGCAAAGACACCTCTAATAGAGGTTTGCGAATTCTCATCCACAAGAATCTCGCCATGCTTTCCAGTTTTCAAGCCTAGGGTTGTTTTGGCAATAATAGGGTTAGGAATAGTGCCTATTGCAACAATTGCCTCATCTATATCAATCGTAAATTCAGAACCCTCAACTGGAATTGGCCTTCTTCTTCCAGATGAATCTGGTTCACCTAACTGCATTTTTATGCACTCAACTTGTTTTACAAAACCATTTTCGTCACCAATGTATCTTACAGGATTTGACAAAAGGACAAATTCAATACCTTCTTCTTCTGCGTGAACAATTTCTTCTGCTCTTGCTGGCATCTCATCTCTTCCTCTTCTATAAATTAGATAAACATGCTCTGCTCCTAACCTTAAAGCAGTTCTTGCAGCATCCATTGCAACATTACCACCACCAATTACAGCAACTCTTTTTGCCCTTTTAATTGGTGTGTCGTATTCTGGAAATTTATAAGCCTTCATCAAATTAACTCTTGTTAAAAATTCATTTGCAGAGTAAATACCGCCTAAATTTTCGCCAGGGATATGCATAAACTGAGGCAAACCTGCACCACTCCCTATAAATACCGCACTAAATCCATCTTCAAAAAGTCCTTTTATTGTTCTTGTTCTACCTATTAAAAAATCAAATACAAACTTTACCCCCATCTTTGTTAACATTGATATCTCTTCTTCTACAATAGATTTTGGTAACCTAAATTCTGGGATACCATATACAAGAACACCACCTGCAACATGAAAAGCCTCAAAAATTGTCACATCATACCCAAATTTTGAAAGATCAGCAGCACATGAAAGTCCTGCAGGTCCTGCACCAATAATTGCAACTTTTTTACCTTTTGGTGCTTCTTTTTTGGGGAGTTGTGCATTTCCTTTCTTTCTGTTTTCAATATCCCAATCTGCAACAAACCTCTCCAATCTTCCTATGGAAACTGGATCTCCTATCTTTCCAACAACACACACGGCTTGACATTGCTCTTCTTGAGGGCATACACGTCCTGTTACAGCAGGTAGCAAATTTGACTCGTGGATGATATCAACTGCCAATTGAAAATTTTCCTCTCTAATTGCTTTTATAAAAGCAGGGATGTTGATATGAACAGGACAACCATTAATGCAGGGATGTGTAGGACATTGTAAACATCTATTTGCTTCAATTATGGCTTCCTCTTTTTTATATCCTAAAGGAACTTCTAAAAAGTTTTTCCTTCTTTCTGTAGCCTCCTGTTCTTTCATCGGAGTAACCTTTTTATTAACGTTCATTATTATTTACCTCCTTTGAAAAGTTCCAAGGCAATTTTTTCTTCTTCCTTATAAATTGAAAGTCTTTTCATAAGTTCATCAAAGTCCACTTGATGTGCATCAAAGTCTGGACCATCGGAACATGTAAACCTGGTTTCTCCACCTACGGTAACTCTACATGCACCACACATTCCCATGCCACAGACCATTAAAGAATTTAAACTCACTATTGTCTTTATCTGATATTTTTTTGTCATATCTGCAACAGCCTTCATCATTACCGCAGGCCCAATTGCGAATATTCGCACTATATCTTTTTCATTTTCTAAAACCTTTTCTAAGACATCTGTAACAAAACCCTTTTCACCATAACTTCCATCATTAGTTGCAATTAATAATTTATTTGAAGAAAATTTCATCTTTTCTTCCCAAAACACATAATCTTTAGACCTAAAACCAACGATACTGATAACGTGATTGCCTTCTTCTTTTAACTTTCTTGAGATTGGATAAACTGGAGCTATTCCAATGCCACCACCGACACACACCACTTTTCCAAACTTTTCAATTTCTGTTGGATTCCCCAAGGGTCCTGCAACATCAGAAATAAAATCTCCTTCATTTTTTTCGGCTAGTAGGTGTGTAGTTTTACCAACTTTTTGGAAAACAATCGTAATAGTCCCTTTAGCTCTATCAAAATCTGCAATTGTCAATGGGATTCTTTCTCCTTTTTCATCAACTCTTACAATAACAAATTGCCCAGGTTCTGCCGTTTTAGCAATGCTTTTAGCATCAAGAACCATTAGCACCATTTGTGGACCCAAGATTTCTCTTTTTAAGATCTTGAACATACTACCTCCTTCTTAACCTTTAAATTTGCTTTTCGAAATATTTCAAAAAAATTATTACAAACTGTATCAACAATATTTTTATAAGGAATGTTTTTTATTTCAGAAGCTAATTTATAAACATATTCGACAAATTGAGGTATGTTTCTTTTACCTCTTAATGGCACTGGAGATAAATAGGGTGAATCAGTTTCAAATAACAGTTTACTTAATGGAACATATGAAAGAGCGTCTCTTAAATCTGACCTGTTTTTAAATGTTACCATCCCCGAGAATGATATAAAAAAACCTCTATCAAGCACTTTTTTTGCTTCTTCCTTTGAATAATCAAAAGAATGAAACACACCGTTATAGTAATGTGTGTTATCTAATATTGCAATGGTATCAAGAAAAGCTTGTCTAGAGTGTATTACAATTGGCAAATCCATTTTCTTTGCAACATCAATCTGCTTTTCAAAATAATCCTTCTGCAAATCCTTTGGAGTTATATCTCTAAAGTAATCAAGCCCAATCTCTCCTAAGGCAATAACCATAGTATCGGTTAAAAGTCTTTCAAGTTCTAACAAAAGGGAGTGAGAATTAGGAACATCGTAAGGATGAAAGCCAATACTCGAGAATACATTTTCAAAATCATGAGCCAAGGATATAGCCTCTTTTGAACTCTCCAAATCATATGCAACAACATTTATTAGAATATCTTTAGTTAAATTTTTTTTTATTTCTTCTTCTGAATAATACTCCTTAAGAACATGTGCGTGTGAATCAATTAACATCAACTAATTTTTGCTCCTTCTTCTATATCGGTATCAATTGTAAGTAGCGTAAGCTTTTCTTTATCGCTTGTTGATGCAGCAAGCAACATTCCTTGAGAAGTTAAACCCATAATTTTTCTTTCCTCAAGGTTTGCAACTATGATTATCTTTTTATTCAAAAGATCTTCTGGGCTATAGAATTTCCCGATGCCTGCAACAATAGTCCTCTGCTCATTTCCTAAAGAGAGGGTTAACTTTATCAATTTTTCAGAATTTTTGACACGTTCTGCTTCTAAAACTTTTGCAACGCGTAGATCGACTTTTGAGAAATCTTCGTAGGTAATTTTTGTAATACCAACATTAGACTCTTTACTATCAGAAGTATTTGGTCCTCCAACGATTTCTATTTTTTCCTTTTCAAGACGAGGAAATATAGGATTGAAAACTTCTATTGTCTTAATACGGATTAATTCTTTGTATTCTTCAATTTCTCTTTTTTCTACGCCAAACTTATCCAAAACAAACTTGGTTACCGACGGCATAAACGGTTGTAATAAAGTGCTTACATAGGCAATCCCTTCAAGAAGAGTTTTTAGCACAATATCAAGCTTTTCAGTTTCTTTTGTAAGTTTCCAAGGCTCTTTCACTTGGATGTAATTATTCAAATATCCAATTAAAGACCAAACACTTTCAAGAGCATTAGAAAATGCATATTTTTCCATTGCTTCATTAAATTGTGGAAACACAGAACCAACAAAACTAACAAAATCTGGATCGGAAGATGTTATTGGCACTACCGAATTTTTGTATTTTGAGAGCATATTAAGTGTCCTGTTGATTAAATTTCCATAATCATTTGCAAGATCTGAATTATAACGCCTAAATAGAGACTCCATTCTAAAATCTGCATCAAGCCCAAAAACCGCTTCTCTTGAAAGATAATATCTTAGCACATCTACACTGAAATCAAAAGGAATTTTAGCAAGTACAGAAAATTTTTCGGCAAACTCTACCGGGTCAACCACATTACCGAGCGATTTAGACATCTTTGCACCCTCTATATTCCAAAAACCGTGTGCAAAAATCTTCTTTGGTAGAGGAAGGCCAACACTTAAAAGCATTGCAGGCCATACAATACCATGGAAACGTGTAATATCTTTTCCGATGAGATGTAAATCTGCAGGCCAAAATTTATTGAACATGTCTTTATTTTCTAAGAACCCAACCGAAGTAACATAATTGATAAGTGCATCATACCAAACGTATATGGTATGGTCTTGATCAAATGGCACTGGAATACCAAATTTAAAAGATTTTCTTGTAACCGAGATATCTTGAAGGCCACCCTTCAAAACATTTAAAAGTTCATTGTATCGTGACTCAGGTTCAATAAATGTAGGATTTTTCTCGTAGAATTCAAGCAAAATATCTCTAAACTTACTCAGTTTAAAGAAGTAATTATCCTCAGAAACCCTCTGCACATCACCGCCACAGTAAGGACACTTTCCATCAACAAGATCAGAATCTTTTAAAAAGGTTTCATCTCTTACACAATACCAACCCTCATATTTACCTAAATATATATCTCCTTTTTCATACATTCTTTTGAAAAATTCTTGGACCACCCTAAAATGGTCGGGATCACTTGTTCGTATAAATCTCGAATAAGAAATATTAAATCGATCGAAAATGTTTCTCCAAGTTGCGCTTGCATCATCTACAAACTTTTGCGTGTCAATTCCTAATTCTTTAGCCTTTGCTTCAATTTTTTGAGAATGTTCGTCGGTTCCTGTTGAGAAAAAGACATCAAACTTAGTTAAACGTTTAAACCTTGCAATTACATCAGCAGAAATTGCCTCAGACACTGACCCTATATGTGGTTTTGAATTGACATAATAAATTGCGGTTGTAATGTAGTAGGACTTTTCCATCTTTAAACTCCTTTTTTCAAATTAATTTGCTAATTGCATCAATTGCGTTTGCGATTTCGAACTTGACTAAACCAAGGTTACTTACATTCTCTGCAAAGACAACAAGAAAGCTACCATTCTTTAAGGCTGAAAAGATAATCCTTCCTGTAGAACCGCTAATAATACTTTCGTTAAACTTACCAAACTTTGAAAGACTAAGTAATTCTGATAAATACCCTTTTAAAGAAGATAGAAGGTAAGATAATTCTATTGGAGAATTATCTAAATTGGAATTTATATACAGCAAATTACCTTCAGCATCTATTAAATAGACTCCTAAAACTCCCGGCAAGTCTTTAACCTTCGAAAGAACTTTTTCCATTATTTCATCATCTCCTCTATCTTTGGAACATACTTTTTAAATAATATCCTAATTTTGCCAAGATTTAACGGTTGTCTTAAAACAGCAAACAAGTAGCAATCATATTTTATGGGTACTCCAAATATCCCATATTTATCAGTTAGAGTATAAAATTCGCTTACATTTCCCAAATTTAAATTTCTTATAGAAGTCTCAATCCCATCACAAATTGAAGTAATTTCAGCACTCACAAGTGCTACCTCAAAATTCTCTTTTGCATAAATTGCAACAGGCAAACCATCTCTACCTGTAATTCCAACTAAAATTACTTCAGCAATCTCTTCACTTAAATTTCGAACGATTCCCTCAAGTTCCATTAGTTGCCTCCAATTAGGTGTATAGCCTCAACACAATTATACCAAATTTTAAACTAAAACATATTTCTGTATAATATAAACATGAAAGGTAAAACACTTGCAAATTTTATCGCAAAAGTTATTGAAGACAAAAAAGGGGAAGACATCAAAATCTTTGATGTAAAAAAGCTTACAATTATCACTGACTATTTTGTTGTCTGCACAGCAACAGCAGGAGAACATTGTAATGCAATTGCTGATGAAATCGAGGAAAAACTCAAAAAGAAAAACACTCGACCTATTTCTATTGATAGAGGAAATGATTCTTCTTGGATTGCAATGGACTATGGAAGTGTTATCGTTCACATAATGACAGAAGAAAAAAGAGGCTTTTACAATTTAGAAAACATCTGGGAGGAAATAAACCCAAAAATCAAACAAAGAAGAAAGATGAAGTCTTGACAAAATTGTATAATTTAATATAATACCTAGGAAGTAATAATTTAAATCTTTGGAGGTTGTATGGACGAATTGTTTTCTATTCATGAAGTTAAAGAAGAACTACCTGTAGATCTAAACGAAATTTATGACACGGTAATAATTGGTGGCGGTCCTGCTGGACTTACGGCTGCCATTTATGCAGGAAGATTTCGATTAAAGGCACTTCTTTTTGAAAAATTAGCAATAGGAGGACAAATTGCTGTAAGTGAGTTGGTTGAAAACTATCCTGGGTTTCCTGACGGAATAAGCGGAAGTGAACTTGTTGAACTTTTTAAAAAGCAGGCACTAAAATTTGGAACTAAAGTTCTTCTTACGGATGTAAGAAAAATTGAAAAGATCGGTGATATCTTTTATGTAGATACAGAATACGGCAGAGTCCGTTCTTGGACAATTATACTAGCAACAGGAGCTGACCCTGCAAAATTACCAGTACCAGAAGAAGAAAAATTTAGAGGCAGAGGAATTTCCTACTGCGCAACTTGTGATGCTGCTTTTTTTAAGGATAAAACTGTTGCTGTAGTTGGAG
>JAINCR010000103.1 GCA_036574215.1 Caldisericaceae bacterium | reverse complement strand
AGATAACCATTCCTAACCCTCTGTAAAAAATCTTCTCCCGATTTTTCTATTCTATCTTTTGATTCTAACCTGTTTAAAGCAACTTTTACAGGAATATCAATTAAAAATATTAAATCTGGGTATGTGTTTAAAAGAATTTCATTGTGAACTCTCTCAATAAAATCAAGATCAACACCTCTTCCGAACCCTTGGTATGCAATCGAACTTTCCGCAAATCTATCTGATAATACAATATAACCTTCTTTAAGTTTTGGTTTTATTAATGTTTTAACATGCATGTTTCTATCAGCTGCAAACAGTAAAAACTCAGAGTACCCATCCATTTCTTCAGTTAAAAGAATACTTCTTATTTTTTCTCCAAATTTTGTTCCACCTGGTTCTTTCGTTAATATTACCCTATAACCAAGATTCTCTAAAAATTCTTTAACGTATTTTGCTTGAGTTGTTTTTCCTGCACCATCTATTCCTTCAAAAGTTATAAACATCATTTTCTCCTTGGGTAGATTAAGAGTCTAAGGTGAGGTTTTAATCCAACTAACTCTGTTACTAAGCCAAATTTTTCAATAAAATCGGCAATTTCTTTAAGATCTTCTTCCTCTCCTTCTAATTCTTTAGAAACACCACTTGCTGTAATCTCCTCCACGAGATTTTCTATATCTGTAAAGTTAATAACTTTTTCATTCTTTTTAACTTTAAACGATTTTTTTAAAAATTCTTTTATGCCACTTAACGAAGTTTTTTCTAATACTTTTATTTTAATTCCCAAATTTGAAGCATATTCAAGTAAATCTTTTCTTTTTTCAAGTGATTTCTTATCACATAGTATCAAGTTTGCCTTTTCTAAATCTTTTACGATTTTTCCACCAATTCTAACCGCATGGATTGCTCTTTCAACATAACTAGAATTGATACCTAAAACAAAAATTTTTAGTTCTTGCTTTTCTTCTCTATTTTTTAAAGTATTTTCAAAGTTTTCTGCTGTTTCTTTTTTGGGTTTGATTTCATCTGAAGCTTTTCTTATCTCAGGAAAAACTGGAAAACCACGTAAAATAGCGTCAACTGTTTCTGCAACATCGTTGTATATGGCATAAACCCCTCTTTCTCTTATCTCAATAAGGACATCAAAAGTTGGTGGTGATTTTCTTTCTAAGACTGTTTTTTGAGTGCCCCTTCTTATGGCTTCCTCGTCACTTAATGTAACGGAGGTAATTCCGCCTATTAGGTCCTGTAAGGTTGGATTGACCATTAAGTTTTCAATACTATTTCCATGCGCTGTTGCAATTAATCGAACGCCTCTTTCTGCAATAGTTCTACATGCCTTTGCTTCTTCTATTCGACCTATCTCGTCAATAATGATAGCTTCTGGGAAGTGGTTTTCGACTGCCTCAATCATAACTTCTTCTTGCGGAACTCCAGTTTGCACTTGCATTCTTCTTGCGCTGCCTATACCTGGGTGAGGAATATCACCATCTCCGCCAATTTCGTTTGAGGTATCGATTACTATAACTCTTTTTTTAAGTTCTGTACTGAGGACGCGTGCAGTTTCTCTTAATAAGGTAGTTTTTCCTACACCCGGTTTTCCTAAAAGTAGAATATTCTTGTCACTAACGATAATGTCTTTAAGAGGGTCAATGGTGCCGTAAATAGCTCTTCCGACTCTACAGGTAAGACCAATAACCTCACCTTTTCTATTGAAAATGCCAGAGATTCTATGGAGAGTTTTTTCAATTCCTGCCCTGTGATCTCTATCAAAGACGCCTATTTTATTTAAAGTCTCATTAATTTCTTCTCTTGTAACTGGCTCTTCCCTTAAGTAAATTGTCTTATCAGTATAGCGAGCCTCAGGATACCGACCCAAATCAAGTACAACTTCAATTAGAGACTCAAAACCCCCAATTTCAACGAGTTTATTTTTTATATCCTCTGGTAATATTCTTAAAAAAGCTTCTTTTTCAAAATCTACTTCATTTTCTTTCATTTATTCTCCAGAAAAATACTTCAATTTTTTTTCTTACGTCTTCTATATCACCAAATAAACTATATATCTCATATTGGTCTGTGTCAATAGTTATAACAGGTGCTATTGAAAATTTTGTTATCCACTCATCATACAAATCATTTAACTTCTTTATATAACTCTTTTTAATATTTTTTTCATAACTCCTTCCACGCTCTTTTATTCTTTTCATTAGTGTATCTACTGAAGTTTTTAAATAAATGACAAAATTGGGAGGGGTAATTAATTCAATGTAGTTCTCGTAAATTTTTTTGTATATTTTATACTCATCATTACTTAAGAGCAAATTTGCAAATATTTCTGCATCTTCGTATATAGTTCTATCAAGAATGATATTAGAATAGTTTTTTTCAATTTTCAGTTGTAGATTTGCTCTTTCCGTAAGAAAAAAAAGTTGAGAGTGAAATGCCCATCTTTCAGGGTTTTTATAAAATTTCTTTATAAAAGGGTTTTTTGCTTCAGGTTCTGGCAAAACATTAAACCCCCATTTTTCACTCAGGTATTTTGATAATGTTGATTTTCCAGAACCAATATTTCCTGCAATGGCAACAATAAATTTAGGTTTCATGATTTTAATTTTCTTTCTAGAACACTTAACTGACCCAACACGTTCTCCACTAGTTTTTTATTAAATTCTTCTAATTTAACTTTAGTGCTATTTTTTAGTTCAGTAATGATGTAGTTTCCTTGCATACCCAAAAATGTATTTCCTAAATCAAAAGTCAATTTTTCTTTAAATTTTTCCTTTTCGATTATTATTCTATCATTATTAATTATATTTTCTATTTCAAAAGTTGGTATGTTTCTAAAGAAAATTTCATTAAAAATATATGCAAGTAATGTGTTTACGTATTCATAGTAATAGTAATACAATTCAAATTGTTCCGAAAATTTATTTTTTATTTCTTCAAAGGCAAGTTTTCTTATGTAAGTGATGAACCCTTGAACTACAACAGGGTTTATGATGTATTTTCTTTTAGATTGGCTTTTTTGCATGTATTGGTTGATGTACCCCTTTCCGATACTTCCGTGGTTTATAAAATCGATGATGAATTTATTAATATTTATTTCTTCACTTATGTATATTGCAATCTCATTTTTATTATCAAATTCACCTGCTCCAAAAACGTAAAGATTGAATTCATCAATTAAATCGAAGATTTCTCTTGGAACGAAATTGATTTTCCATTGGGTTTCTATTTTTAAACCAAAAAGTTTTGTTTGTAGGTTCTCAACAATCTCAATGATTTCTAAAATGTCTTTTTCATTTACTTTTTCTAAGGAAGTGATTGTTTCGTTTAGTGTTTCATAGTAAGGAGCAGTTATTCTTATTTCTCTTGCTTTTTTAACGATCTCTTGACTTAAAATGTTGAGATTTTTTTCAAGCGTCTTTTTAAGGTCTATTGGTGAACTATTTTCAAAATTGTTTAAGGTAATATACGGTTTAACATTGATTGAAAAATTATTTTTATTCAAGCCTTTTAAGATTTTTTGTATGTATTCGATTGTTTCTTTTACTTCTGTTCTTTCGTTCTTAAGGTTTTTGCGTTTATCTACATCACTTTTTGATAAAAAGAAAGCAGAAAAGTGGTCAATGAATAACCCAAGTCTGTCTAAAGTTTCTAATATTGAGTTTTCTGTTAATTCTGAGAATGACTCAGTATGTTCTGTAATTGTTTGTGGTATTTTCTTTAGTTCGCTAATCCTTTCGCTGAAATTGCTACTTTTTATGCTAACTGGTTTTGCTTCCGTTAAGGCAACTGAAAGGATCCCAATAGCAGTATCATAGATAATGAACGGAATATTATCTGTTAGGCCAGAGTTCAAAAATTCTCCTAAATTTGTAAGAAATTTCCTAAATATTTTTATATCTTGAGTTTTGTAATTTCTACTTTTCTCTTCAAATAGTTTTAAACTATTTAGAGTGTTTCCTATGGTTGTTTTTAAAGTATTTATATCAGATTTTGTTAAACTTGATAATTTGTAGTCATACCTGTGTATACCACTCAATGTTGCCCATGAAGAAAAAGTATAGTAATAATCATCAAAGAAGTTTTCAATAATTGCTTCAAGATCACTTTCAGTTTTCATTTATGCTCACCGATGTATTTTTTAAGTCAACTGTTAAAATAGAGGTTTCTTCTACAGGCATTAATACTTCTAAAGTAAATTTTTCTGGCTGTCCGTCGGTTAATAGTTCCATAGTTAAATTAGCATTTTTACCTATAAAAACAATTTTTTGAGGGCTTTCAAAAATCACTTTTTCATTAACCTCAGAAAAGAAATCGTAAATTACATCTGACAAAGGGATAAGAATTAAGTTAGAATCTAAGAAATCTTCTTTATTTTCTGTAATTTCTCTTAGTGAGCCACCGTCTTCTTTTGTGTACACCTTTCCATTTAAAACAAAAATCTCTAAAGAAGTAGTTTTTTCATTTGTGGTATATAAGGTTTTAGTGTAGATGTTGTCTCCATCAATTATCTGCGTAAATGTGTAGTTTTTATCTTTCGTTATGTTTTGGAAAGTGTATTTGTAGTCTATAACACTTCCAAGCCATGAATTTATTTGCTCTTTAATGTATTGAGCGTCTCCTTCTTCTAATTGAACATCAGTTTTTCTAAAAAGTAATCTAAATGGTAATTTGACCAATGTTGTTTTGTAACCGATCCTTTCAACGCTTAGAAGGTTTGCAAATGAGAAATTCAAAAAAACAGTTTTCCCATATGGATCCGTAATGAAGTTATTGACCTTTGCACCAGCAACCCCTGTATTTAAACTTTTATCACTAACATCTACCTCCTCAACAACAAACATAAGTAAAAAAACTACAAGGAGAATTACGATTGTAAACAGTGTTTTCTTCATGTCAAAAGATCTTGTATGTTTGTTATTCTATAGATTTCAGGAATATCTGTTCCCAAGAAAGTCCCATACCAGAACCTCATAAGTTTTTTGTAGGGGTTATCAACCTTTATTAAATTTATATTATCCCGAATTAGTGTTTGCCTAAGGGTTTGGTTTACATAATTATTTTTCTTATTTGTTAACGCATCCTTCTCTATAAGTGAGTAGTTTTCTTTAAAGTACGCATCTTTTTTGTTTTGATCACTGGTATAGGCAGTCCAGAAATCGTTATAAAAATCTTTAACCTCTTTTTCGCTCACTGAGATATTTTTGGTAAGTTCATCTTCTTCTTTTTTAGCTAAAAGAAGTTTCTCTACGATCTTAGGAAAAGAATTCTTGCTTACATTAATAGTTATCAAGAAGTCTTCAAGAGCAAGGTCTTTATTGGTAAAATCTTTTCCTATCTCTTCCTTTAGGTTATTAACGTAGTTATTGATTTCAGTTTGTGAAACCTTCAGATTGTTTTTCTCCGATAAATTCTTAAGAATTGTATCGGAAATGGTATTTACATATGCAAGTTGCAACACATTCTTTGCTGCAACGAGTTCTTTTGGATCTGATGAAGTGAGGCTAGGCAGCTGTGCGTTCAGAGTTTTTGCTGCAAGGTAAATTTGGTAATTTATTTCATCGTAAGTTATTTTATTTTTATCAACTTCAAGAAACACATTGTTCCATGGCAAAAATACCGAGGTGTAAACACTTATAAATATTGCAACAATAACCAATAGTGATAAGATAGGAATTAATAATTTTTTAATATTTATTTTCCTTTTTTTCTTAAAAGTTTGACTGCTTTTCATGTTAGCTTCCTGAAGAAGGGTTTATGGGTTGTAGAGGTTCAGTCCCATCTGTTCCTGTGCTAGGGTTAGAAGGGGTGATAGTAGATGATTTGGATAAGCTATTTATCCAAGCTTGTAAATTGTTGAATGGAGTTGCAACAAATTTTCTTAAGAAATTAGCAATAATTCTTCCAGGATTTGTTGTCCTTACTCCGTATTGTTTTTTAAGTTCTTCAATGAATGCCTTTTTAACCTCTTGCTTCTTTACGTTTATGAGCTCGTCTTTTACCTTTGCGTAGGTATCTTTGTCAGCGAGTGTAGCTTCTTTAGCAGGTTGAATATCGATTAACTGTGCAACAACATAACCATCTTGAGTTTTAATTGGGGAAGTGATTTCTCCCTTCTTTAGTTTAATTACTGCGTTGAATATCTCAGGTCTTTCTTCTTTAGTAAAGTATCCTGTTTCTCCATTGTTGTTTTTTGTTGCTTCATCCTGTGAGAATCTTTTTACTGCTTCAATAAAGTCCATTCCCCTTTTTGTTTGGATTGATATGCTATTTGCTGAGGTGTACGCTAAATCTTGTGATTTACTATCATTTGGAGTAAAATTAAATTTGACCATCCTCACATTGACTTTTTCTGGTTGATCGTATGTTTCCTGAACTGTCTTTTCCCCCAAGATATGGATGATATGAAATCCGTATTCTGTTTTTACAGGACCTATAATGTCTCCCACTTTTACATTTTCATTAAAAACGGCATCTTCGAATTCTTTAACCATAACTCCTTTTCCAAAATATCCAAGGTTTTCATACTTTAAAACTTCTTTACCTTCTTTGTCGTTTATTTCCTTGACTTTATTCTCTGCAAAAATCTTGAAGTTAAAATCTTTTGTTGATTTTTTCTCGTTAATCTCTTTTAAAATATCATTTGCTATTTGTTCAGCCCTATTATTTGGTAACAAAACAAGTAAATGCTCTGCAGAGACTTCTTTAACAGAATTGAAAAACTTTTTAATTTCCTCGTCTGTTACTTTAATGTCTTTGTTCTTATCATTTAATGCGGCATCGGCAAGTAATGGTCTTTCAACTGATGGTCCAAAGACCTTCTCAAGGTATGTTTTGAATGCATCAAGAGAACCGTATTGAGCAGTTACATAATTATTAAAATTAGCTTCCCCAATTTGCTTTTTTTGCTGGTCGATATAACTATTAATTTGATCGCTTAAGTTTTTCTTATAAGTTGCTTCGTCTGCTTTTAGATTGTGGTCTTTTGCATACTGGACCAGAAGGGATTCTTCAATGAGGTTATTAATAATACTCTCTTTGAATTGTTGTTCTTGTGCGGCAGTTAGTGTTTGTCCAAGCTGGCTGTAGAGATCTTTATAGTAATTTAGATACTGGTCTACTTGGTTAAATGTAATGCTTTCTCTTCCGACCTTTGCAACTGTATCTTTTTCAACATACCCCCATACAGATGATACTATTCCAAAAATAAAAAGAAATATTAATATCGGAACAATAATTCTTGCTAACCTAGAAGGCTTCCTATTATGCACAACTTTAGGTATTTTACCCTGTTTTCTAAGTTGTCTAATTTTACTTTCTTTTCCCATATTTCACCTCTCATCTTTTAAAATTCCATTCTTTAGTATTATACTTGTTTTTATATAAATCGTATGCAATATCAAGTTCTAAAGAAGTTAATTTACTTTCAACAATCTCTTCGTTTAGAATTTCTTGCATGCCTTTGATTAAGTTAATTTTAACATCTTCAAAGGTTATTTTTCTTTTTAATTCTTGTGAGAGTGAAGTAATTTTATTTTGACCATCCTCTATAAGTCTTTGCCTTGTTTTTTCTTCAAGATTGAAGCACTCAAAAATGTCTCTTACATCAACCTCATAAATTATTGAACCGTGCTGCAACAAACCAATTTTGTTTCTCATCTGTGCTGAACCTACAACCTTTTTTTCATTAAGTAAGATATCAGAAAACGTTGGAGAAGCAAAGCAAGAAGGATTAGAAAAATTCTTGTCCTCTTTTTTAGAAAAGTATGCGTTTCCTCCAAGGTATTCTATTGCTTTTATTATCCCTGTTGAAAGGTGGTGAAATGAATCTAACAGGTTCATCTTGAGTATTCTATGTGGGTATGTAATTGTAATACTGTATGTTAATTCTCTGTCGTGTAGGACAGCTTTTCCTCCTGTGGGTCTTCTTACAAAACCATAACCTTTTTTTGTTAAACTTTCAAAATCAACTTCTTTAATTGCCGATTGAAAATAGCCAATTGAAAGAGTTGGAGGAACAAATTTGTAAACCCTCAAAACGGGACTTGAACCATATTTTGCTTGGGCAATTAACAGGGCTTCATCTATTGCCATGTTAAATGCTCCATTGTTTTCTTTGGTATCGATTAATCTAAACATCTTTATAATTTTAACTAAAATATCTTAAAAGCAAAAAGTTTTCAAAACAGTCAATTTAATTATAATAATAAAAGCGATGTTATGCAATGGGAGGTAGCAATGGAAATTAAAAGAGTTATAATTTTAGTGCTTGATAGCGTCGGTGCAGGTGAAGCAGAAGATGCTATTGAATACGGTGATTGGGGAGCAAACACCCTTTTACATACGATTCAATACAATCCGGATTTAACTTTTCCAAATCTTGAAAAATTGGGTTTGCGTGGTGTAATTTTCAATGAACCTGGAAATTATATCGCTTCATATGGAAGATTAAAAGAAAATTCTAAAGGGAAGGATTCAATTAGTGGACATTGGGAGATGACTGGTGTAATTCTAAAAAAGGCTTTTCCTACATATCCAAATGGGTTTCCTAAAGAGGTTATTGAAAAATTTGAGGCATTAACTCATAAAAAAGTGATTGGAAACAAACCTGCTTCTGGCACAGAAATCATAAAAGAGTTTTATGAAGAACATAAAAAAACTGGAAATCCAATTGTTTATACATCTGCAGACTCTGTGTTTCAAATTGCAGCCCACAAAGATGTAATTCCACTTGAAGAGTTATACAGAATGTGCGAGATTGCAAGGTTTGAGGTTTGCATTGGTGAACATGAAGTTGCAAGGGTTATTGCTCGTCCATTTGTAGGATCTTTAGAAACTGGTTTTATTCGGACTTCGGAAAGAAGGGATTATGCCGTAAAGCCACCTCACAAAACCGTGCTTGATCTTATTAAGGAAAAGGGATTAAATGTAGTTGGAATTGGAAAAATCCATGATCTGTTTGCAGGAACAGGTCTAACTGAATCCGTTCATACCGATAACAATACCGATGGTCTTGAGAAAACTATTCAAGAGATAAATAAAGATTACCATGGCATTATTTTTACGAATCTTGTTGAATTTGATGCAAATTGGGGGCACAGAAGAGATTTTGTATCGTATGGAAAAGGTTTGAAAGATGTGGATAATTATCTACCTAAAATACTTAATGGTTTGAAGGACTACGATATGTTTTTGATAACAGCAGACCATGGCTGTGATCCTACCTTTAAGAATCATACCGACCATACAAGAGAATTTACTCCTCTAATAGTATATGGGAAACATATCCAACCTAATGTTAACCTAGGTTTACGTAAATCAATTGCCGACATTTCTGCAACGATTTCTGAGATCTTTAACGTGGAAAGAATTAATGGAGAGAGTTTTTTAAATCTAATTTATAAATGAATTTTGAAAAACTTACTAATCCACTTAGACTTGAACTTAAACGTGGTTGCAATAACGATGCTGTAATTGGAGGTTTGGATAAATTTATTCTGAAATCTCTTACTGATTTAGATGATGTAAACCTAAAAAGAAAGTTAACAAAACTTTTTAAAGATTACGATGAGAGGACTTCCGAAGAAAGAAAAATTATCATTAGGGAATGTTTGTCTTTAATTGAATCTAATTTAAAGAAAGATAGCCACGTTAGGCAATCTAAAATCTCAAATGAAGTAGAAAATAGTTTAAAGAAAACAAAACTATCTGAACTTTTTATCCCCGTTCAGTATGTAAAAGGAATTGGACCTGAGCTTGCTAAAAAACTATACAAACTTCGTATAGAAACTGCTTACGACTTACTCATGTATTTTCCAAGAGAATATTTAGATTTAAGAGATGTTAAAAAAATCGTGAATCTTACAACAGGCGAAAATGCTCTGCTAAAGGTAAGAATAAGAAATATTGAAGAAAAAAAAGGCAAATTGAATATTTTAACTGTCCTTGCAACTGATGGAACGGGTTTTATAATTGCTGTTTGGTTTAACCAAGGTTATCTAAAAAAGATTTTCAAAGTAGGAATGGAGCTTTACCTTTATGGCAAGGTTCAATTTTCTTACGGCAAGTGGGAAATGCCTTCACCAGCGTATGAAATTGTAGAAGAAGGAAAAGAGCCTTTAAATGCTTTAAGAATTACCCCGATTTATTCTTTAACAGAAGGTTTAAACGAAAAAGTAATGAGGTCTAAAATTAAGAATTTTATAGACTCAATTCCATACAAAATTTTTGATTATATTGATAAGCAGGTTTTGGAAAGGAATAACTTGGTGGATTTAGATTTTGCTATAAGAAACATACATTTTCCACAATCATTTCAGGATATAAGTAAATCAAAGAAAAGACTTATTTTTAATGAATTGTTTGAACTCCAGTATTTACTTCTGAATAGAAAAAGGACTTTTAAAAAACTTGAAGGTTATGCTTTTACAACTAAAAATTCTTTTATTGATGAGTTTTCTTCTTTGCTACCTTTTGAATTAACTTCCGACCAACTAAAGACAATGTCTCACATACTAAAGGATTTTTCTTCTCATCATCCTATGAATAGATTAATTCACGGCGATGTAGGCTCTGGTAAAACTGTTGTTGCTCTTTTTGCTTCCTATGTTGCCTATAAAAATGGTTTTCAATCAGCGATAATGAGTCCTACCGAGATTCTCGCAGAGCAAACTTTCAAAAATGCACTCAATATTTTTAAAAATCTCAATATGAACATTGCTTTATTGACCTCAAGCACAAAAAGAAAAGAGAGGTTGAAAATACTCGATGATCTTCAAAATGGGAATATTGATATAATTATTGGAACCCATGCTCTAATTGAGGAAGACGTATCGTTTAAGAAGCTTGGCCTTGTTGTTGTTGACGAGCAACATCGGTTTGGTGTTATGCAAAGAGGGGCATTAAAGAATAAAGCCATACAACCTCACACCCTTGTTATGAGTGCAACCCCTATTCCAAGAACTCTTGCTTTAACTTTGTATGGTGATTTGGATATAAGTGAAATAAGAGTTTTACCTAAAGGAAGAAAGCCAGTTATAACGAAGGTATTCTTAAATGATGAAGAAAGTCCTTATTCCCTTGTTCAAGAAGAGCTTAATAAAGGCCATAAAGCTTACATAGTTTGCCCATTAATTGAGGATTCAGATTCTTTAGAAGTAAAATCGGTTGAGACACTTTTTAATAAATTGAAAAACACACATCTTAAGAATTATAAAATTGCAAAATTGCATGGTGCGATGCCTTCGGTTGATAAACAGAAAGTCATTGATGATTTTAAAAATGGTGATATTCAGGCAATTGTTTCAACAACTGTAGTTGAAGTTGGAGTTGATGTCAAAGATGCAACAGTAATTGTTGTTGAAGATGCAGATCGTTTTGGGCTTGCAACTTTGCATCAATTGAGAGGTCGTGTTGGAAGAAGTGACCTTCAATCCTACTGCTTGCTTATTGTAAGAACTCCTTCAAAAGAGAGTGTTGAGAGATTGAGAATATTAGAGAAAACAAATAATGGTTTTGAAGTTGCAGAGGAGGACTTGCGCCTGCGGGGGGAAGGTGAGATTTTTGGGACAAAACAATCTGGTTTATCAAATTTGCACTTATATTCTCTTATGCAAGAAGATAGTATTACTTTACTTGAGCAAGCTCGAAGTGAAGCTTTATCGATGATAAATAAAGAGATAACGTGGGAAGAAGAGCGTGTTGAAGAACTTAAGAGGATAATTTCAAAAAAGTATGAAGATGCTATTTTGCTTATTGAGGTAGGCTAATGAGAATAGTTTCAGGTGCATTTAAAGGAATAGAACTCATTTCTCCACCAAGGCATCTTACTCTTAGGCCCACTTCTGATAGAGTGAGAGAAGCAATTTTTGATGTTATCCGTTTTGAAATTGTAGGTAAAACTTTCCTCGATTTATTTGCAGGCTCTGGTGCAGTTGGAATTGAAGCGATAAGTGAAGGCTCAAAATTTGCTTATTTTGTTGAAAAAAATCATGAGGCGGTAAATACTATTTTTAAAAATATAAAGAAGTTTGGAATTGAAAAGCAAATAAAAATTTTTAAAGAGGACGTTTTTAAATTTTTAAGAAATTTTAATGAGGATGTCTTTTTTGATTTTGTTTTTCTTGATCCCCCTTATAAGACTCTATTATCCAGTTTAACCTTAGAAAAATTGTGTTTTTTCAAGTATCTTGCCGAATTTGCAGTTGTTATCGTTGAGCATGCGATTTACGAGAAACTTTTGGATATGTATGAAGGTGATTTTATTCTGCGTAAATTTAAAGAAAAAACATATGGAAAAATTGTTATAAGTTATTATGTTAAAGAAATTAAACAATATTAAAAATCTTGTAAAGAAAGATATTATAAATTACTTCTTTTTGTAGCAAATTTTTTGAAACCTAATTATAATAACATCAATGAAAAAAGAAATTTTTTTGAAAAGAAAGAGTCTTGCTGAAGCAGTTAACGTATTTAGAGAAAAATTAAGAGACCTTAGGATTTTTAAATCCTTAAAAGAAGAAGAAATTCCAACTTACGATTCGCTAGGAAGAATTACTTCAAGAGAGGTTTATGCTAAAATATCAGAACCTTTTTACAACGCCTCTGCAGTTGATGGTTTTGCACTTATTTCTTCCTCAACCTCAAATGCAACTATTTCGAATCCTAAAACATTTGTGATTGGTAAAAATGCAAAATATGTTAATACTGGTGATATTTTGGACTTTCCATTTGATTGTGTTGCGATGGTAGAAGATGTAAAAGTTGACGATAACCTTGTAAGCGTATTTAACCCACTTCATTATTATGAAAATGTAAGAACAATAGGAGAGGATTTTTCTAAAGGAGAAATAATCATCCCAGTTTATGAAAAAATAAGACCAGAGCACGTTGGTATTTTGATTTCTTCATTAAACGAAAAGGTTTTTGTCTTTGAAAAGCCCAAAGTACTTATCATTGCAACAGGTGAGGAAGTTAAAAGGATAAATGAACCACTCCAAAAAGGAGATGTTGTTGATTCAAATTCGTATATGGTTTCTTCAATTGTTGAGGCATACGGAGGAGAAGCAAATGTTTTTGACGAGGTCTTACCGAATGATTTTAAGGTTTTAAGAGACACAATTGATAATGTAAAAGATGTATTCCATGCTATTGTAATAATTGGTGGTTCTGCCAAGGGCACAAAAGACTTAATTGCAGATGTTTTTGAAAGCTTTGGTGAAATTTTATTCCATGGAATTACAATCCAACCAGGAAAACCAATCGTTATAGGATTTAATAAAGATACCCCTCTTATTGGACTTCCTGGGTTCCCTGTGTCTAATTACATTGATGCAAAAATATTTTTAAAAATTTTTATGGAAGAAATAACTGGTGTGAGCCTTGATTATCCATCGAAAGCAAAAGGAGTTGTCAAAAGAGATATTCCTTCAAGCTTAGGTGTACAAGAGTTTGTTCGGGTAAAAATCTCAAATGTTCATGATGAACTGATTGTTGTTCCATTAAAAAGGGGTGCATCTAACATTTCCTCAGTTGTAAATTCAGATGGTTTAATTAGTATAAAAGATGATCTTGAGGGCATTCCTGCAAATTCGTCCATTGAAGTTGAGCTTTTAAAAAGTATAGATGAGTTGAATAACCAACTTCTTTTTATTGGCTCAAACGATCCAATGTTAGAATTCCTGTTAAATTTTGCAAAAAAGCAAAATCCACAATTTAAATTTGGTATTGTAAATACTGGTAGTTTAGGAGGTCTTCTTTCTTTTTTAAGAGGTGAAACCTTCTTTACTTCAATACATCTCTTTGATAAAGAAACAAGGACGTATAACGAATCTTATATAAAGAAATATCTTAAAGATAAGAAAATTTTAAGAATCCTTTTTGCTTTAAGAAACCAAGGTTTAATAGTAAAGAAAGGAAATCCAAAAAAGATCTACTCTATAAATGATTTGCTGAGGAAAGACGTTGTTTTTGTTAATAGGCAAAAAGGTTCCGGCACTAGAATTTTTTTAGATTATCTACTTGAAAGTAATTATATTGATCCTAATAACATAAAAGGTTATGATGTTGAGGAAATTACACACTTAGGTGTAGCAAATGCTGTTTTAAGTGGTTTAGCAGATTGTGGTTTGGGTATAGAGTATGTTGCAAATTTGTTTGACCTTGATTTTATAAAACTCGGCGAGGAGGAGTATGAAATTCTTATAGATTATGAAGAGAAAGAAAACTCTAAAATAAAATATTTTCTTGAAGTGATGCATTCAGAAGCATTTAAAAAAAATGTAGAAAATTTTAAAGGCTATATTTTTAAAGGAGAAATAAGGAGTTTTTAAAATGAAAAAAACACGAGCAAACATTATCAATGTAGTTATCCTTGGCCTTACGAGTTTTTTCACAGACGTTTCAACTGAAATGATCGTAAAAGTATTACCCCTTTTTCTTGAGTCGATAGGTGCAGGTGGTGCTTTCATAGGAGTTATTGAAGGCCTTGCAGAGACAACATCTTCTATTTTAAAGATATTCTCTGGTTATATTTCAGATAAAATTAGGAATAGAAAGTGGCTCACTATTTTTGGATATGCTGAATCAACTGTATCAAAGTTCTTTTTACTTTTTTCAAAGACTCCGTTTTCAGTCCTTATTGTGCGATTCTTTGAAAGAATTGGAAAGGGTATAAGAACTTCTCCAAGAGATGCTTTGATTGCCTCTTATACAGATGAAACAAATAGAGGGTTTTATTTTGGTTTTCATAGAGCACTTGATACTTTTGGAGCAGCAGTAGCCCCACTTTTAGCATTTTGGGTTCTTGATAAATTTGGAAAAACTAACTATGAAGCAGTCTTTAAGATTGCTTTAATTCCTGCAGTCATTGCTGTTCTCATCCTGTTTTTTGTAAAAGAGAAAAAATTAGAAAAAGAAATAAAAAAATCTCAGGGAACCTTTTTTAAGAATTTAAATTTAGGTAAGAAATTTTACATCTTTTTGTTTGCCATTACGATCTTTACCTTGGGGAATAGTTCAGATGCTTTTATTACTATGTATGCAAGTTCATTTGGGATATTTTCAACTACAATACTCCTTATGTGGTTTGTTAATACTATAGTTTATGCAATTTTATCTACTCCATTTGGCATTCTTTCTGACAAAATTGGTAGAAAAGCTACTTTGATTTTAGGATTAACTATTTATGGAATCTCTTACTTGGCATTTGCTCTTGCAAAATCTGAGACTTCTTTCTGGTGGATTTTTGCAATTTATGGAGTCTATTACGCACTTTCTGAAGGTTCACAGAGAGCCTACATCTCAGATTTTGTAGCAAAAGACGAAGTAAGAGGCACAGCCTATGGTTTATACAATTTCGCAGTTGGGATAATGTCTTTTCCAGCATCTTTAATCGCTGGGATTTTGTACCAATACGTTGCTCCTTCTGCGCCGTTCTTTTTTGGTGGATTTCTTGCAATTTTTTCTGCTATTTTAATTTTCTTTATTTAATTCGAGTTTGTAAATAATTAAATAACCAAATATTTCAAATATTATAACTCCTGCAATGGTAATGGGAAGCACTTCTAAATTTGTTCTAGTAACCAAATCTTTTATTTTATAAGCAAAATATAGGCTAAGGATAGATTGTGGAGCAAGACTTACTACTATATCTAAGAATGTAGCATCATCCAATAACTTTGTTTGTTCAATTGCGAAAGCGCCGATGCTTTTTCCTATAAACCTTATTATTAATGTAACTAAACCTAAGTATAGGCTTTTTTCGAGATTAAAAATTGTGACCGAACCAATTATAACAATTACAAAGAGGGTATAAAAAATATTTTCAAACTCTCTTAGTGAGTTTAGGATTGAAAAAACGTATTCCTTTTTAATCATTATAGATATTACAGTTCCAGCAAGTAGTGATACTATAAGACTGTGTGTTTTTAAGATGCTTGAGATACCTATTAAGAGAATAATAATTGAAAATGCAGTTGTAAACTTTATGAATCTTAATTTTGTTAGTTTAATAAAAAGTGAGAGCGCAATCCCTAAAAAAAATCCTAATAAAATGGAAAGAACAACTTCCTGTAATGAAAGAAAAAATATTTGAGAAGTTTTTCCTTGTAAGTCTGAAGAAAAATGTAGCAGAGGGAAAGATAGAAAAAAGAATATTTCTGCTATTAAATCATCAATGATTGTGCAACTTGCTAATTTTTCTTTTAAATCTTGAGCAATTTTTAAGTTTTTTATGATAGTTATTGAAACATCTGTTCCTGTTACCATCCATATGGTGCCCATTACAAGTGATTCGATATTGTTTAATTCCATAACGAACTTTGTAATCAGAAATATGACCAAATACGTGATCAAAGATTGGATAATTGATGCAATTAAAATCTTTTTGGTAAAAGATCTTACATGGGTCAATTCTAGGCCAGCTCTGAACACAAGTAAAACTGGAGTAATTTCTATAACAAGAGCAACAAAATCCTGATAATTCAGCAAGTATCTCTTTATGAAAGATGTTGCTGAAACCAACAATCCAATTATTATGAGGCCAGTGATAGTCGGAAATTTTGATCTTGTAATATAATATGACAAAATTCCTCCGATAAGTACTGAAAGGCTTATGAAGATAAGGAACTCTTCCATAAACTTAGTATATTTAAAGTGTTAATAAAGTCAAGTTGAGTATATTTTAAGAATTATTATAATAAAATGATTTTTGTATGGAGGTACGGATGGAAATAATCGAAAAGTTGTTGGATAATTTGAATAGTGTAATTTTAGGAAAGGAAGAAGTAATAAAAAAGGTTGTAATTGGGCTACTTGCTAATGGGCACGTATTACTTGAAGATGTGCCTGGTACGGGGAAAACAACCCTTGCTAAAGCTGTTGCAAACTCGTTTAACATGACGTTTCATAGGATACAGTTTACACCCGATGTTCTTCCGTCAGATATTATAGGTGTTACAGTATATGATATGGAAACCAAGAAATTCGAAATTAAATTTGGCCCTATATTTACTAACATTTTACTTGCAGATGAAATCAACCGTGCTACTCCAAAAACCCAGTCAGCTTTACTTGAAGCAATGGGAGAGTACGGTGTTACAATAGAAGGGAAAGTGTATAAACTTGAAAAGCCCTTTATTGTTTTTGCAACAGAAAATCCTATTGAATACGAAGGAACGTTTCCTCTCCCAGAGGCTCAACTTGATAGATTCCTTATGCGACTTTCCGTTGGCTATCCAGATAGGTCTTATGAAACCAAAATCTTACAACAGGAAAAGACTCACGAACTTATAGAAAATTCAAGACTAATTGGAAGCCGAGAAGATTTGCTTACTTTACAAGAAAGTGTCAAAAAGGTTTTCATTCATCCAAAAATTTATGATTTCATTGTTGATATTGCTTCTAATATAAGAACTCATAAAGATGTTTATTTGGGCATAAGCCCAAGAGCAACAATACATTTAATGAAAGTCTCACAAGCGAGAGCTTTTATTGAAGGCAGAAATTTTGTAATTCCAGATGATGTGAAACAGTCAGTTTTGGATGTTGTTAATCATAGAATTATTTTAAAAGCTGAAGCAAAGCTTAGGGGTAAAAAAACAAGCGATGTTGTATTTGAAGTTTTAGACACGGTAAAAGTGCCCAAAGATGTAGACTTTGAAAATGAGATATCTTAGGAAAGGCAGCAAATTCTTTTTAATTGCACTATTATTAATGACTGCATTTTTTGGTTTCATCTTCTATTTATTACTCTTTATTTCAGCTGTTTACGTTATCTTTTATGTGATTGCTTTAAGAAGAATGGAAATTTTAGTAGATAGTGATATAACAAATTATACTACAACCCAAAAATCACCGTTCAAAATTAATTATACTTTTCTTTTTAATTCTTTTCTTCCTTTTAAGGTTTTATACAAAATAGACCTCCCACCATATATTGTTTCAATTTCAAACAAATCAAGTAATTTATTATTTGGTAAAAAGATGGATGATAAATTTGAGGCTAATCTTGTTAGCAATAGAAGAGGTATATATGAAATAGGTAGCGCAACTGTTGCTGTTACAGACCCTCTAAACCTCTTTGTGTTTGTTAAAAAATACGGAAAACTTAAAACTATTTTCGTCTTCCCAAAACTTGTTTCCTTATCGAAACTCAATATAAAACTGTTAGATCCTTACGAAGGAATAAAAGCTAAATATAGGATTAATTTTGATTACTCTTATGTTGCAGGTGTAAGAGACTACGCTCCAGGTGATCCTGTAAAACTCATCCATTGGAAACAGACTGCGCATAAAGGGGAGCTGGTTGTTAAAGAATTTGACTTTTCTGCTTCTAAACGTATATACGTTGCAGTTAATTATTACAAAAAATCTCTTAAGTTTTTAGACGCCGCAACTTCCGTTGCAGCATCAATTCTTTATTATGCAAATAAGTATCATTTACCTTTTTCTGTGATAGTAAATTCTAAAGATTTTGTTGATATTAAATTAGATTCTAGTGAGTATCATCTCCTTGAATGTTTTAAGACTCTTTCAAAAAATTTCAACGACGCTTTCGAAACAGGATTTTTTATAAAGGCGCTTATTCAAAAAAGTGAATTTGGAAGTGAACTTTTCTATATTGACAAGGAAATTAATTTTGATACACTTCTTTTACTCTTTAGACTTAAATACCACTTTTCTAAAATTAATATCGTGCTGTTAGTTGATGAAACATTTGTTTTTCCTAATGAAAAGCCCCCTTATTACTATTTTAAAGAGCCGCCGTCTATAAATGAGTTAAATACTCTTAAGGATATCCTTGAAAAGGAAGGGGTAACTCTCTACCCAGTACTTGGAAAAGACTATTTAAGCTTACTTGAGGTGTAAGGCATGGTTTATGCAATTTTTAATATTCAACTTTTATTGGTAGTAGCAAAATTTCTAATCGAAAATATTGCAAAGTATGAGTTGCGTATTGTTTTGTTGTTAATCGCCTTTTTATTCTTGTTGCTGTTTTTTTATCTTTCTTTTAAGTATGATTTTACTCCTGTTAGCTTTTTGTTTGGTAGTTTTATTATTAGTTCTATATTTCATTTTAACATTTGGTTGAATGTTCTTTCGTTTCTCTCTCTATACTTTTATCTTATAGATAAGCTAAAAAGAAACGGAATATTTAATAAAAAAATGTATTTTTATTTATCTTTCGTCCCACTTTTTGGATTGCTAAATATAGATATTTTACCATTTTTAAAAATTAATTTTTCACAGACATTTGTTTCTATTGCTAGTTTTCTTTTTACACCTATTCCTAAAGAAGAATTACACACGAATTTACAGAATTCCCCTAATAATTTAGGTGGGATTATTAATGAACAAGTGGAAGTAAAGAACTTATCTTTTACAAATATTATTGCTATTGTTTTTGCTTTATTTATCTTAATTGGACTTCTTGTTTTTTTGTATTTTGTAGTTAAAGCAAATTTTAATAAGGTAAAGATCTTACAACCAAAAAGAAACAGTCTAAAACAAGTTTTAATTTTTTTGTCGATACTACCTACAATTATTTTGATGTTATTAACCTTAACAACTTATAACATAAGTTTCCAAAGTTTTAATATTGATCAAAGTAATTTTATTTATCCCTTTGTTCTGCTTATCCTTGTTTATGGTTTTGTGCTTTTCATAATGAATTTATATGCAAGAAAGCATGAAAGTAATTATTCGAAATTTTATAATTCTAATTTTAAAGTCTCTTTAATTATTTCGTTTTTTTTAATTCTATTCTTAGTAATTTTTAGTTTGCTCTTTTATCACATTAAAAATAGAGACTTTTTAATAATTTTTGCATTAACTATTTTAACGGTATTGGGGTTTGTTGCTTTGGCCTTTTATCTCTACAAACTAAATGGGGAAATTTTAGTTCCATTAACAGGAGATGCTTTTAAGGATAAACTTCAAACATTATCTAAAAAATACAAGGAATTTGGCGTTAAATATCTAGCAATGATTTCAAGTAAAAAGGAATTTATTGAGTATCTGTATTTTCTTTCAGTTTTGACACTCATAAAACGAGGTTTTAATTACTCTGAAAGTGTAACTCCAAAAGAGTTTCTTAATAGCATTAAAAACTATCTTACAAGTGAAAATTTTTCAAAGTTAGTTGACGCTTTTTACTTTGTTGAATATTCAGGTTGCGAAATTGATAGTGTCTTGTTTAATCAACTTAAAACTAATTCTATAAAAATGTTGGAAGAGTTAGAGAATGTAAAGGCTAATTAACGATTTTAAATTTTAAAATGAAAGTTGAGCCAACGTTTTCTTCGCTTTTAACTTCTAATTCTCCGTTGTGTGCATACGTGTATTCTTTTACGATTGAAAGTCCAAGACCAAGCCCAGAATCATCAGAGTTTACATGAACTTTGTAGAATCTATCAAAAATAAGAGGTAGGTCTTTCTCTTTTATGCCAATTCCAGTATCTCTTATTTCAACAACCGCTTTGTCTTTTTCTTTGGATAATTTTACTTTTATGTAACCATGCATCGTAAATTTAAGTGCATTATCAAGCAAATTAGAGAATATTTCTTTTAATTTTTGAACATCTCCCATTATATAGATGTCCTCATCTTCGAGTAAAAGAATCCCTTTAATTCCTTTTTCTTCTATTTTTAATTTAAAGGCATTAAAGGTCTCTTTCAATATATTTGTTAAATTGACTTTCTCAAATTCTAAAGGAAGTGCTTTACTATCGGCAGTGGAGAGTTTTGTTAAATCTTTTGTCATTTTTTCCATTTTTTCGATTTCTTTTCTAATAATTTCTTTTGCATTTTCTTTTTCCTCGTTAGAAAAACTTTCATCAATTAAAACCTCGAGATATCCTTTAATGGAGGAGAGTGGCGTCCTAAGATCGTGAGAAATGTTCTGCATTAGTTTTGTTCGCATTGATTCAATTTCACCAAGATGAAATGCCATGTAGTTTAACGATTCTGTAAGCTCTCCAATTTCATCATCTGTATTTTTTTTAAGCCTTGCTTTGAAGTCACCTTGTGAGATTCTTCTTGCAAATTCCTTCATCTGTATAATCGGCTTTAAGATATACTCTGAGATGCTAAGTGCTAAAACAAAACCAATGATAACTGAAATGAGCCCAGATATAAGAATGACAAATTTTACGTTATTTAAAAATCTAGTCCCTGCTTCTGGAATTATGATTGATACTCCTTTCCCTACAAAAATCCTTATGAAAAAATACCTTACAAAATAGTTTATTAATAGTATGGAAATTACAGCTGAAGTGAGACTAACAATAATATGACTTAAAATAAATTTTACTCTGAATTTCATTTTAGCAACCTGTAACCTGCGCCATATACAGATTCAATATAATGTGGATTTTTGGGGTCGTCTTTGAGTTTTTTTCTTATATTTTTTATAAATACATCTATAGTCCTATCGAACACAACATCATCGTATTCGTCGTAAATTTCATCCATAATTTCTTCTCTGGATAAAACTGCAGGCGCTTTCTTTGCAAGTGTAAATAAAACCCTAAATTCTCTTGTTGTAAATTCTATTTCAACCCCGTTTTTAAGCACTTTCATCTCTTTAGGTATGATCTCCAAGTCTTTTATAACTATATTGCTCTCATCTTGGTAACTTCTTTTCAAAATGTTTTTTACTCTAAGCACTAATTCTCTCGGACTGAAGGGTTTTACCACATAATCATCAGCTCCTATTTCTAAGCCAGTAATTCTATTCTCTTCGTCAGCTTTTGCCGTGAGCATTATAATTGGAATATTTGACCTTTTTCTAATTTCCTTTGCAACGTTTTCTCCACTTATGTAAGGTATCATTAAATCTAAAATCACTAAGTTTGGTTTTTCTGTCTCAAATTTTAGAAGAGCAACTCTACCGTCTTTTGCTTCAATAACTTCATACTCTGCTTTTTTGAGGTAGAGTTTTACCAAATTTCTTATACTTTCTTCATCTTCCACGATTAATATCTTTTTCATCTCAAAATTATTATAGCCGAAATTGTGAAGAAATTGTGATTTTTATAAACTATAGTATGTATATGCAAAAAATTATTCTTTATTCCTTAACCTGTTATTTAATAGGTTCTCTAAATTCTGCATATATTATTACTTACCTTTTCTCTAAAAAAGACATTAGAAATTTTGGTGATAGTAATGCAGGCGCCACAAACGTTTTTTTGAATATAAATAAACTTTTAGGTATAGTTGTTTTTATCTTTGACTTTTTAAAAGGCTTTTTCTTGATGCAATACGGTATTCGCTTTTTACAGGAGGAGAATATTATTGCTATTGGTTTTGCTTTTGCTATATTGGGTCATGATTTTCCTGTATTTTTTAACTTTAGTGGAGGGACTGGAATAGCAATGATGCTAGGTGGTTTTTTTGCAATTAATTTTAATCTTGCTTTAGAGACTCTTACTGCATTTCTTATTATCTATCTTTTTGTAAGAATTTTTAAAATAAGGTTATATGATTTTTCCTATTTTGTTGAGAGTGAGGCTTTGGGTTATATTGTAGCTATATTTCTGATTTTCTATTCCAAAGATATTTTTTTAATTAAGTGGCTTTTATCTTCTCTTCTTATTGTTGTATTTAAACATAGAGTGAAAGTAGCAAAAATTTTACATCTTAGAAGTGGTGTTTGAAAGGTTGAATAAAAATTATTTTAGATTATAATTAAAAAAGAATTTTTTAGTTGGAGGTAATTATGATTTCAGCAAATGAATTGAGAAATGGGGTAACCTTTGAAATTGAAGGAGAACTATTTGTGGTTATTTCATATCAACACATAAAGCCCGGAAAAGGTTCTCCATTTGTTCGAATAAAGATGAAGAGTCTTGAATCTGGGAATATTATTGAGCGGACTTTTAGACCAGAAGAAAAATTTAAAAAGGCTTTCCTTGAAAGAAAACCTATGCAATACTTGTACAGAGAAGGGGATAATTTTGTTTTTATGGACCTAACAACATACGAGCAACTATATTTAGGCATTGATGATGTTGGAGAAAATGCAAACTTTTTAAAAGAAAATTTAGAATTACAAGTGGTATTTTACAAAGAAAAACCTGTTTCTATTGAACTTCCAAATTTCGTAGAACTTGAAGTTATTGAAACTGAACCTGGAGTAAAAGGAGATACTGCAACATCGGCAATGAAGCCTGCAACTGTAGAAACTGGATATAAATTGCAGGTACCACTATTTATTAATCAAGGAGACATTATAAGAATTGATACGAGAACTGGTGAATATTTAGAGAGGGTGAATAAATGAGCAAAATAATTTTATCTACTGAGGCACTAAAATCAATAATTGAAGAGGCTTTGCTTAAAATTGATGGTGTTGCCAAACTGCCAAATAGAAATTCTGTAAATGTGGAGCATTTGGATTCTATTATCTCAGTTTTTGTAAAAATTACTGCAGTTTTTGGTTTTAACCTTGTCAGACTTTCAGATGAAATTAAAAAAACAATAAAATTAGAAGTCGAAAGTATTACACCTTTTAAAGTAAATGAAATTTCCATTGAGTTTGAGGATGTAGTGAATGAGCGCTAAAAAGAAGGGTATTGAAATTGCTGTAAGAGCAATGTATGCAGTTGATATTGGAAAAAATGAAGTTCCAGATGCTCTATTACCTTTTAAATATGAACCGGCAGATGTGCTAGAGTATGCTTTAAAACTTCTTGATGGCACACTCAGTAAAATTAATGAGATTGACGAAAAAATTTCTCCTCTTTTAGAAAATTGGAACTTAGATAGGATAAACACCGTAGATAAGGAAATTTTAAGGATTGCTATATTTGGGATTGATTCTAATTTTGATAGCGAAGGTTTCATTGTGTTTGAGGCAGTAGAGTTAGCAAAAAAATACGGGAGTTCCGATTCTGGCAATTTTGTAAATGGTGTATTAAGAAATTATTTAAGACAAAAATATGGAGAAGTTAAGAGCTGAAATTTATGTTTATGGCATTGTGCAAGGAGTAGGCTTTAGATATTTTACAAGGACTCATGCAAGAAAGATTGGCTTAACTGGGTTTGTGGAAAATTTAATCGATGGATCAGTTCATATAGTTGTTGATGGCACAGAGGCTTCTTTAAAACAGTTTATTGAAATTGTTAAAAGAGGACCATATGGAGCAAGGGTAGATAAAGTGGATGTTAAATATTCTCAAGTGAAGAATGAATTTGTCGATTTTGAAATTTACTAAGATAAAGAGGTTCCTATATGGAAATAGAAGAATTCATACAAGAAAAAAAGCAGACAGTAGAAGATTACTTAGTAAAAGTTTTAGATAAAATAAAAGAAGATTCACCATTGTATGCAGCTATTAATTACAGTCTAGTAAGTGGCGGTAAAAGACTACGTCCTATTTTACTACTTGCAACATATGAGTCCAACAGTAAAAATATAGAAGATGCTTTACCTTTTGCCTCAGCGTTAGAACTCATACATACTTATTCTCTTATTCATGATGATCTACCAATAATGGACAATAGTGAAATGAGACGTGGAAGGCCTACCTGTCATAAGATCTATGGAAGTGATATGGCTCTTCTTGCAGGTGATGCCCTTATTTCACTTGCTTTTGATATTATCTCAAGTTCAAAGTTAGTTGCAAAATTTACTGAAGAAAATTTGTTAAGGATTATCCATGAATTTGCTGAACTCAGTGGCGTTAAAGGACTTGTGGGTGGGCAAGTAATGGATATGGTTACAATGGAGAATGAGGCAGTTGATGATGATTTGATTTTCTATATTGAAAGAAGAAAAACTGCATCTCTATTTATCCTCGCTGTGAGAACTGCTTTAATTCTTGCTAATGTATCTAATGAAGAGTTGATGAACCTTACCCGTTTTGCTGAAAATTTTGGCATTGCATATCAAATTCAAGATGATATTTTGGATGAAACTTCTACTCTGGAAGAACTTGGAAAAGATGTTATGCAAGATAAAAAAAATAGAAAAGCAACTTTTGTAAACCTATATGGTCTAGATAAGGCTTATGAAATGGGTTTAGATATTAAAAATAAAGCGTTAGGCTTTTTGTCCTTTTACGGTGAAAAATACGATATTTTAAAAAGTTTATTGAATTTTTATTTGAAGGATTTAAAGTAAAATGCTTTTGGAAAGTATTAACTCCCCTGAAGATTTAAAAAAGTTAGATTTAAACCAGCTAAATGCCCTTTCAGATGAAATTAGAACTTTGATAATTGATACAGTTTCAAAGAATGGCGGGCATCTTGCTTCAAACCTCGGAGTTGTTGATCTTACAATAGCATTGCATTATGTTTTTGATTTTTCAGTTGATAGGATCCTTTTTGACGTCTCACATCAAGCATATGCACATAAAATTTTAACGGGAAGAAAAGACAATTTTTATACTTTAAGGCAATTTGGGGGCATAAGTGGATATGCAAACCCAGAAGAAAGTAAATACGACTATTTTATTGCAGGTCATGCCTCTACTTCCCTTGCACTCACTCTTGGGCTTTTAAAAGCAAGAGAACTAAAAAGAGAAAGTTATAACATCATTACAATCATTGGTGATGGTGCTCTAACAGGTGGAGAGGCGTATGAAGGTTTAAATAATTTAGGTCATCTTGGTGAAAAGTGTATTATAGTCCTTAACGACAATGGCATGTCTATTTCAAGAAACGTTGGGGCAATTTCAAAATACTTGTATAAACTGCGATCTTCATCTATATACCAATCATTTAAACGTATCCTTGGAAGAAATTTTGGTAAGAGATTAAAACTTGCAATCAAACAACTCATTTTACCAAGCGTGTTGTTTGAAGAATTTGGTTTTACTTATATTGGTCCCGTTGATGGGCACAACATACCCGAGTTGATTAATACTCTTGAAAGGATTAAAAAAATTGATGCCCCAATTTTATTGCATGTAATTACAAAAAAAGGCAAAGGTTTTGAACTTTCTGAAAATTTTCCAGAGAAATATCATAGTGCAGAACCTTTTTATGAAGTAGATAATACTAAAAAAGATAAATTAGAAAAGACATTTTCTGAAGTTTTTGGAGAAACCCTCGTAGAACTTGCAAAAAATAACGACAAGATTTTTGCAATTACCGCTGCAATGCCAGATGGCACTAAAACAAGCTTGATGAGAGAATCTTTTTCAACCCGCTTTTTAGATGTAGGAATTGCCGAACAGTGTGCTGTTTCAACTGCTGCCGCTCTTGCGAAGGAAGGTTTTAAGCCATATGTTGCGATTTATTCAACTTTTTTACAGAGGGCACTTGATCAAATGATCCATGATGTTGGTATCTTATCACTTCCTGTGGTTTTTTGTGTTGACCGAGCTGGAATCGTTTCTGATGATGGCCCTACACACCAGGGTATTTTTGATATAGCTTTTTCAAGTATTATCCCAAATTTTGTAATTTCAGCACCAAAAGATGCATTTGAGCTTAAGGGTTTAATGGAACTTGCCATGATATCAAGCGTGCCTTTTCTTATTAGATATCCTAAAGATGTTGCAAAAGATGGTTTTAGTGAAAAATTCGTTTTAAAAATTGGAACAGGCGAGAAGATAGCCGATGGAACTCAATTAACTATAATCACATTAGGTCCACTTTTTTACGAAGGATTAAAGGCATATGAGTATCTTAAACAAAAAGGTTATAGTGTTGGATTGATTAACGCAATTTTTGTAAAACCATTTGATAAAAATTTAATTTTAGAAGCTGCTCTAAAAAGTAAAAGGGTAATTACTGTTGAAGATGGAATTAAAAAAGGTGGCTTTGGTGAGATGATCGCCAATTTTCTTGCGCCTTTCGGAGTTATCACTGAGAGCATAGCCATAGATGACTTTTATCCAGAGCAAGGTAAGCGAAGTGAGTTATTAAAGAAATACGGACTTACCTCCCAAAAAATTGTTGAATTAGGAGAGAAGCTTATTGAAAAAAAGATTGGATGAGGAGATCTTATTAAGAGGTTTAGTTTCAAGTAGAACCGAAGCTAAGTATCACATACTTGAAGGTAAAGTTATAGTCAACGGAAGAAAAGCAATCAAACCTAGCGAATTAGTATCAGAGGAAGATTCAATAAAAATTGTTAAAGATAGCAATCAGTTTGTTAGTCGAGGAGGCATTAAACTTGATTTTGCGATTTCTGAATTTAAAATTAGCGTATCGGGTAAAATTGCTCTTGACGTTGGAAGTTCTACTGGTGGTTTTACTGATTGTCTTCTGAAACATGGAGTATCAAAAGTCTATGCGGTAGACGTTGGAAAGGGTCTTATAGATGTATCACTAAGAGAAGATCAAAGGCTTATTTTACTTGAAGGAATTAATGCGCGCTATTTAACTGACGAAATAATTAAAGAAAAAGTTGATATCATTACAATTGATGTATCGTTTATTTCTGTTTTAAAGATACTTAGCACTGTAGTAAATCTAATGAATGAGGATGGATTAATTATTGCATTAATTAAGCCTCAATTTGAAAGTGAAAGAAAATATCTGAGAAAAGGGATTATAAGAGATAAAAATTTTCATACAATTATTTTAAGAGAAGTTGCTTCTAAAATAAGAAATTTGGGACTTGTAGTTACTGAAGCAACAATCTCCCCCATAAAGGGAGGGAAAGGAAATATTGAATTTTTTTACCTCATAAAAAAAGAAGGAGATTTTGTTAAAGATGAAATTATTGATAAAATCGTTGGTGAAGCATGGGAGAGATTATCGTAAGAAAAGTTGGGGTATTTTATAAAGACGATCCTTCTTTAATTAACATTGCAAAAAAAGTTAAAGAGTATCTTAAAAAGAGAAATGTTGAAGTAATCGATAAGATAGAACTGAAAAGTAAGTACTTTGGTGAGGAAATTATTATATTAAGTCTCGGTGGCGATGGAACCTTTCTAAGTGCTTCAAGAACTGCCTTAGAAAATAACGTTCCAATTTTAGGGGTAAACCTTGGTAATCTTGGTTTCCTTACAGATGTTGAAGGAATGGACGTTTTTTTTGCAATCGATAAACTGTTGAATGGTGAATCCTTCATTGAGGAGCGGTCGATTTTATTAGCAGAATCTAATAATTTCTTACAGAAATATTTTTATGCAGTTAATGATTTTGTAATACAAAGAGAGATTAATGATAAAATACTACAGATAGAAATTTGCGTCGATGGTATTAAAGCAGGAACTTTTAGATGTGACGGTGTTATTATTGCAACTTCAACAGGTTCTACGGCTTATGCTCTTTCAGTCAATGGTCCAATCATTCATCCTCACGCTTCGGTATTTGAATTTGCTCTTATTGCTCCGCATAAACTTTCTTACAGGCCTTTAATCTTATCTAAGGAAAACACTCTTACGCTCAAAATCATATCTTCTGGCAATTTCCATTTCCTAAGTGATGGAGTTGAGGTCACTAAATTGAAAAAATTGGACCGTATAACCTTTAAACTTAGTGATAAAAAATTGAAGGTTTTGCATATCAAAGGAATAAACTTTTTTAAGATTTTAAACAAAAAGTTTAACTGGGGGAAATAATTATGATTCTTGGTTTGATCTTACACCACTTCGCTATTGCAAGAAAAGTTGAGGTCTCTTTTAATTCAAACCTTGTAATTATAACTGGGGAAACTGGCGCTGGTAAAAGTGTTATTATTAATGGAATTTCTGTTGTATGCGGTGGCGACACGACAACCGATATGATAAGAATAGGTGAAGAAACTGCTACAGTAGAGGCAAGCTTCCTTATATCTGACAATGAAAAAGCAAAATCACTTCTTAAAAGTTTTTCACTTTATGATGATGAGGACGTCCTTGTAATTTCACGGACAATTTCTAAAGTTAAAGGGAAAACAATTATCAACGGACATTTGGTTTCACAAAAACAACTTTCTCAAATAGGAAAAACTCTTGTTGATTTACATGGACAACACGATATCCAAAGTCTTTTAGATAAATCCTCACACCTTTTTTATCTTGATAAGTTTGGTTTTTCAAGAACTTCAAACCTAAAGGAGCGCGTTATAAACAATATTTCAAGGTATAAGGAACTCAAAAATTATCTAAAGGAACTTGAAGAAATGGATAATAAGGCCCGTGCAGAAACGGATTTTATAAATTATGAAATTGCCGAACTTGAAAAGGCGAAACTAAGAGAAGGTGAAGAAGAGGAACTTGAAGAAGAATATAAACTTCTTACCAATGTGAAAGAAATCATTGAAAAGATATCTACTATTTTACAAACTTTTACAGAAGGTGATGGCTCTCTTTTGAAACAGTTATCTTTTTCTTTAAATATCCTTTCGCAGTTTGAAAGTTTTGTAAAAGAATTCAAAGAGATTAAAGGAAGGATTGAGTCGGACTATGTAGATTTAAAAGAATGTGTTAGAGATTTGGAAAATGTACTTTCAAATGTAAGGTTGGACCCTGAAAGATTATCGTTTGTTGAGGCAAGACTTGATGAAATAAATAGATTAAAACTGAAATACAAACGTAATGTAAGTGGTTTAATAACTTACCTTGAAGAATTAAAAGAAAAGGTTAAAAATTTTAACGATCTTTCTACTAAAATAGAAGAAACAAGAAAAAAGATCTTGGATTTAGAAGAACAACTGAAAAAAGACTTGATAGAACTCTCTAAAATAAGAAGAGAGGTAGCTAAAACGTTTAAGGAAAAAGTTGAGGATGAACTCAAAGATTTAGCAATGGAGAGTGCTTTGTTTAAAGTATCTTTACAGGTTGTTGAAGATCCAGACGGCATTGACATCGAAGGAAGGAAATTAAAATTATTTTCAGACGGAATCGATACATGTGAATTTTTGATAAGCACCAACCCTCCACATGATTTAAAGCCAATTTCTTCGATTGCTTCTGGTGGTGAACTTTCAAGGGTTATGCTTGCAATAAAAAGTGTTATAGCTGATATTGATGATATACCTGTGCTTGCTTTTGATGAGGTTGACGCAGGAATTGGTGGAAAAACAGGAGAAAAAGTAGCTGAAAAATTGTTCAATATTTCAAAATTTAGACAAGTAATAGTAATTACACATCTGCCTCAAATTGCTTCTTTACCTGGAGAACATTTTACTGTTGAAAAAATAGTCGAAGGGAACGATACGATTTTAAAAATGAAAAAACTCAATGAATATGAAAGGATTGATGAAATCGCAAGAATGATTTCTGGTAGTAATATTACAGAAACAACAATTCAGCAAGCAAAAGAATTATTAGGGAGGTGGCATAATGAAAATCTTAGTAATTAACCCTGGTTCAACTTCTACGAAAATTGCTGTGTTTAACAACCGTGAGGCAGTTTTCGAAGAAACAATCAGGCATGAGAAAGAAGAAATAAGTAAATTTAAGTCGGTTTTAGATCAGCTCGATTTTCGAAAAGAGACTATTTTAAAATCTCTAAACGAAAAAGGTATTTCTTTAGAAGAAATTGATGCAGTCGTTGGAAGGGGAGGAATCATCAAACCAATTGATGCTGGAACCTATATTGTTAATGAAGCTTTAATAAAGGATCTAATAAATTATTCTAAAGAACAAGAGCATCCCTCAACACTTGGGGGTTTAATTGCCTATGAAATTGCCATTAAGATTGGCAAACCTGCGTATATCGCTGATCCTGTATGCGTTGACGAGTTTGACGACCTTGCAAGAATTTCAGGTATAAAAGAGATAAAAAGAAAATCACTTTTGCATGCTTTAAACATTAGAGCATCCTTATATCGCTATGCAGAAGAAAACGGAACGAAAATCTCATCGCTAAATGCAGTTGTAGCACATCTTGGGGGAGGTATATCTATTGCTGCAGTTAAGAACGGCAGAATAGTGGACGTGAATAATGCAAACGAAGGTGGACCTTTTTCTCCAGAGCGTGCAGGTAGTTTACCTTCAATTGAAGTCGTTAATTTAGCTTATTCTGGTGCATCTTCAAGGAGTGATTTGTTGAAGTTATTTACAAAAGAAGGCGGTGTTTACTCTTACCTTGGCACAAATAATATTAAAGAGGTTGTAACACAAGCAAAAAAAGACCCCTCTGTAAAAGAAGTTCTTGAAGCAATGTGCTACCAAATTGCTAAAGAAATTGGAGCAATGGCGACCGTTTTAAAAGGAGAAGTTGAAGTAATAATAATTACTGGAAGTGTTGCCTATAATGAAGAAGTCGTAAATGAGATTGAAAAAAGAGTGAGTTTTATTGCTAAAGTCGTTTCTTATCCTGGAGAATTTGAATTAGAGGCTCTTGCTTTTGCTGCTTTAAGAGTTTTAAACGGTGAAGAAGTTGCTAAAGTTTACGCTTAATGTGATATAATATTAAAATCAAACTCTAGGAGGTTGTTTATGGAAACAATAAAAAAACTTGAAGATTTAGTTAATGCCGTAAGAACACTAAAAGAAAAGAAAATGGTATCAGTTGCTTATGGGCAAGACTTGCATACACTACAGGCTGTTTCCCTTGCTATTAAAGAGGGGATTTTGAATGCAACTATTTTTGCAAACAAGGATGAGGTCAGACGTGTTTGTGAGTCAAATAACATTGATATGTCAATGTTTGAAGTTGTTGACATAAAAGATGAAAAGGAAGCCGTAAGACAGGCAGTTAGACTTGTGAGGGAAAGAAAAGCAGACTTTATTATGAAGGGCCTATGTCAAACTGCTACCTACATGCGAGGGCTTCTTGACAAGCAAGAGGGGCTTTTACCTGAAGGTAGAGTGCTCTCACATGCAGCTGTAATTGAATCACCAAACTATCACAAACTTTTAATAGCTTCCGATGTTGCAGTTATCCCGCAGCCGGACCTTTCAATGAAAGAGGCAATGATAAATTACGATGTCCAAATTGCTAAAAAGATGGGTATAGAAAGACCTAAAGTTGCTGTAATTGCAGCAGTAGAGACTGTTTCTCCAAAGATGCAGGCAACAGTTGATGCGGCCATTCTTTCCGTCATGAATAAAAGAGGCCAAATAAAAGACTGCATCGTTGATGGCCCACTTGCAATGGATTTAGCTGTTTCTAAAGAAGCAGCAGAAATTAAGAAAGTTAGCTCAGAAGTTGCTGGAGATGCTGATATACTCATTATGCCTAACATTGAAGCAGGTAATGCATTCTTTAAAGCACTAACTAAACTTGGTAATGCAGAAATTGCAGCTATAGTAACTGGGACAATTGCTCCAGCAGTTCTTACATCAAGAGGTGATAGTGAAAAATCAAAGCTGTATTCATTAGCACTAGCAGCGTTAGTTTCTGAAAGATAAATTTAAAAGGAGAGGTGGAATATGGAAGAAAGAGATATTTATGAAAAAGTTAATCCAGATGATGTAAATGACATTATTGAAAAAGTTTCTGTTGAAAAACTTCCCCAAAGAAGAGAGGTAGATATAAGTAGTGAAAAGGTGGAAAATAAAACTGTAGAAGAACAAGCGAAAGAAGTAATTAAGGAAGAAAAAATAACTGATAAGAGTGCAAACAATTCAAATCAAAAGGCTATATCAAATAACAATTTTCTTCCTAAAGAGTATAAAGCTGGTGATATTATAACAGTAACCGTTGTAAAAATCGACCCTAAAGGTGTTTATGTAAGCGCTCAAACAAAGGAAGACGTCTTTATTCCATTGAAAGGATTAAGCAATAAGCAAATTATTTCTCCAGAAGAGGTTGTAAAAATCGGAGATAAAATTGAAGTGATGGTCTTAAGAGATGGTCCAAATTTGGTTCTTTCAAAAAAGCTTGCTGATATTTCAAAAAAGTATAACGAATTGATAGAAAAAATGAAAAAGGGCGAAAGAGTAAAAGCAAATGTTGTTAGAGTGATAAAAGGTGGTTTGCTTTTGGATATTGATGGGATTTCTGCGTTTCTTCCACAATCTCAAGTGGGTCTTACAAAAGGCGAGACTCTTGATTCATATGTTGGAAAAGAGTTTGAAGTTGAGTTAATAGAAATAGAGCCAAAAGTTAAAAGGGTAATTGTTTCAAGATTAAATATTTTAAAGGAAGAAAAGGAAAAACTTAGAAAACTTGCCTTGGTCAATATTAAAAAAGATGCTATTTACGAGGGATTTGTTAGGTCAATCCAAGATTTTGGTGTCTTTGTCGATCTTGGTAATGGAATTGATGGATTGATACGTGTAAATGAGTTAAATTGGGGTAGAAGAAAAGATCCACACGAAATTTTAAAAATCGGGCAAAAGGTAAAAGTTAAAGTGTTGTCTGTAAACCTTGATGCACAAAGTATTTCTCTTAGCCTAAGGCAAACGAAGCCTCATCCATGGGATACTGTTGAAGAGAAATATCCAATCGAGAGTGTTGTAGAAGGCACTGTAATAAGAATTCACCCCTTTGGAGTAGTGGTGGAACTTGAAGAAGGTATTACAGGGCTTATCCATATCTCCCAGTTAGACTCAAAGAGGATAGATAAAATAGAGAATTTTGTAAAGATAGGAGATAAAATAAAGGCAAAAGTTCTTTCAATTGATAAAGAAAATAGAAAAATGAAATTGAGTAGAAGAGCTTTGCTTGAAGATGAAAAATAAATTTAAGATTACTAAAGAAAAGATCTTGAGCTTACTTCCTCATAGAGAGCCTTTTCTCTTTGTTGATGAAATTGAAGAAATTATCCCTGGGGAAAAGGCTATTGGTATTAAAAAATTTAAAAACGATGAGATATTTTTTCCCACAATCAATTCTAATAACTTAACTATTCCTGAAGCTTATATTATTGAAGCAACAGCTCAAGTTTCTGCGTTTATTCTGTTGACAGTTAATAAGTATAGTAATTCTCTTGGCTTACTTGCTTCTGTTCAAGATTTTAAATTTTTTAAAAAAGTTAATTTTAACGAAACTCTTAGAATCATTGCGAATTTGATTGGTTTAAAGTTAGGTATTGCAAAAAGTTTAGTTGAAGTATTTGTTAATAATAAATTAGTTGCAACAGGGACTATAGCAGTAAAAATAATTGAAGGAGGTTAATATGGAAGAGAATGAAATAAGAGAAAAAGTTAAAAAAGTAATAGTTGAAAAACTAGGTGTTGAAGAAGAAAAAATTAAAGATGAATCACGTTATGTTGAAGATTTAGGTGCAGATTCATTAGCACTGGTTGATGTTGCTATGGCATTGGAAGACGAGTTTGGAATGAAAATTCCTGACGAAGATATTGAAAAAATCACTACTTTTGGTGCAACGGTAGAGTATATTAAGGAAAATCTTAAATAAAACTCTTGTAAATAAAAAAAGGGGGGTTTATGTCCCCTCTTTTTTTATTTACTTAAAAATTCTTTGATCTTAGGAATTATTTCATCTGTCGATAAGAAAATTCTTTCATTTGTTTTTCTAATTTTTATTTCAAATTTACCTTCTTTTTTATAAGCTTTGCCAACTATTAGTTGAATTGGAATACCTATTAAATCTGCATCATTAAATTTTTCACCAGCACTTAACTCTTCTCTATCATCAAGTAGTGTCTCAATTCCATTATCAAGAAGTAATTTATATACATTTTCTGTTGCATTTTTGATACTTTCATCATTTAAGTTTAGTGGAATTACTTCAACTTTAAACGGAGCAATGTTATTTGGCCAGGTTATTCCTTTTTCGTCGTGGAATTTTTCGATGATTGCCTGTAAAGTTCTTCCGATACCTATTCCATAACAACCCATAATAAAGTAATTTTCTTTTCCTTCTTCATCTAAAAAAGTTGCGTTCATTTTTTCTGAATATTTTGTTCCTAACTTAAATGTATGTCCAAGTTCAATACCATTAAATTTTTGGAGCTTTGTGCCACATTTAGGGCATAGATCACCTTCTTTTGCAACTCTTAAATCGGTTATATGAGTTGGTTTAAAATCTCTTTCCACATTCACATTGATAAAGTGATAACCATCTTTATTTGCTCCACTCACATAGTTGTTTCCAAGCAATATTCTTTTATCCATTATAACTTCTATTGGTGAATCCACTGGTCCAATTGCCCCTATATGAGCCTTAAATAATTTGAATACATCTTCATCATTAGCTAATTCTATAAATCTTGCATTTAGAAAGTTTTTCAATTTTATTTCGTTTAAATCATCAACACCCAATACTAAAGCAAGAATAAATTTACTGTTATCTATTTTATAAACCAGTGATTTTATGAGTTTATCTTTAGTAATATTCAAAAATTTAGAAACTTCTTCTATAGTTTTCGCTTCACCAGTGTAAATTTTTTCTAAATTTTTTACTTCTTCTTTCTTAATTTCTTCATCTACTTCGGATTTTGCTGCTTCAATATTTGCTGCATAACCACACCTTGGACATTTTACGAACTCACTTTCTCCACCTAAGTCTGAAATAACAACGAATTCATGCGAAACTTTTCCACCTATTGCCCCTGAATCTGCTTCAATGGGAATAACTTCAAGATCGCACCTTTGAAAGATTCTTATGTATGCATTAAACATCTTTTTATAACTTTCTTCAAGGCCTTCTTCGGAGGTATCGAATGAATAAGCATCTTTCATTAAAAATTCTCTTCCACGTATTAAACCAAATCTTGGTCTTATCTCATCTCTATACTTAGTTTGAATTTGATAAAAAGTTTTTGGCAAATTCTTATAAGATTTTATTTCCTTACGCACAAGATCTACAATTGCTTCTTCATGAGTAGGAGCAAGGCAAAAAAATCTACCTTTACGATCTTGTAGTTTGAACATCTCATCGCCGTAAATATCCCATCTTCCTGTTTCAGCCCAAAGTTCCTTTGGCATTATAGCAGGAAAAATCAATTCAATAGCTCCTGCATTATTTATTTCTTCTCTTACGATATTTTCTACCTTTTTTAATGCTAATAGTCCTAACGGTAAAAAAGAATAAATTCCAGCTGCCATTTTTCTAATTAATCCAGCTTTTAGCATTAACTTATGGCTTTCGATTTCGGCATCTTGAGGGTCTTCCCTAAGCGTCGGAATAAAATAGTCTTTTATTCTCATTTTATGCTCCTTTCACTTAAATACACCAATTTATTACATATTATATAAGACTTGCTAAAACTTTAAAATAGTATAAAATGTTAGCGGTGAGTAATAGTATAAATATTGTAGAGTTTTTGATAGAAAAGAATTTGTCGATCGCTGTAAGTGAATCAGTTACAGGTGGTTTGCTTTCGAAAACCATTACCGATTTTAGAGGAAGTTCAAAGATATTTTTAGGTGGCATAGTTTCATATTCTGTTTTTGCTAAAACTCATATACTTAAAGTATCCCAAGAACTGATCGAAAAATTTGGAACTGTGCATTCAGAGATTGCAAAAAATATGGCGATCAACACACTACTTTTGTTTAATAGTGATATTGCTATCTCAACTACAGGTATAGCAGGTCCTGATTCTATAGAAGGAAAACCAGTTGGACTTGCATACGTTGGTTTTGCCTTTAAAAATGGTAAAAACTACGTACTTGAAGTTAATTTTAAAGGAAATCGTGATATAATAAGAAACAGAATTGTTAATTTTGCTCTAAACCAATTATATAAACTATTAGTAGGAGGTTATTGATGAGAATTGGAGTTTTAACAGGTGGCGGCGATTGCCCCGGTTTAAATCCTGCAATAAGAGGAGTAGTTTACAATGCTTATCATCATGGAGATGAAGTTATAGGATTTGAGGAAGGTTGGAAAGGGCTCATAGAAAATAAAACAAGAACTCTTTCAATAAAAGATGTTGAAGAGATTTTTAACATTGGTGGAACTATTCTTTTTACATCAAGAACAAATCCTTTTAAAGAAGAAAATGGCCCTTCTAAAGTTATAGAAACTCTCAATAAAAATCGCATTGATGCACTTGTTGCTATCGGTGGTGATGATACTCTTTCAGTTGCTTTAAAACTCTACAAAATGGGAGTTAAAGTTGTGGGTGTGCCAAAAACAATGGACAACGATCTTTCACAAACCGATTTCACTTTTGGTTTCTTTACTTCAGTGGAAGTTTCAGTTGATGCTTTAAATAGATTGAGAGATACTGCAAAATCCCATAAGAGAATAATAGTTTTAGAAGTTATGGGAAGAGAGGCAGGTTGGGTTGCGCTTTATACTGGTATTGCAGGTGGTGCAGATTGGATCCTTATTCCGGAAGAAAAACCTGATTTTGATGCTATGTTTGCTCATTTGGAAAAAGTCTTCAAAGAAAAAGGATACGCACTTGTAGTGGTTTCAGAAGGAATTGAAATTCCCAACGAGAGAGAGACTGAGGTTGACGAATTTGGTCATAAACTTTTACAAAAAAGGGGAGTTCACGAATACATTGCAGATTTAATTTCAAAGAAGCTCAATGTTTCTACAAGAAGTGCAGTTATAGGTCATATACAGAGAGGTGGTCCACCAACTGTTTTTGATAGGATACTTGCATCGAGACTCGGAGTTCACGCTATTGACATGGTTCATAATAACGAATTCGGAAAAATGGCGGCACTTTCTGGTAATAAGATTATTTCGGTTTCTTTGGAAGATGCTGTGAATAGACCCAAACTTGTTGACGAAGAGTGGATAAGACTCAAAGAAATTTTTGGTAGATGAAAAGAATTGGTGTTTTAACATCAGGAGGAGACGCTCCTGGTATGAATGCAGCGATAAGGAGCGTCGTGAGAGCTGGCTTCATAAATGGGCTTGCTGTTTTTGGGGTTTTGGAAGGCTACAGGGGTTTAGTTGAAAAAAATTTTATAGAATTCTCTCCTAGAGATGTTAGTGGAATTTTAGAGGAGGGTGGAACTATACTTCTTTCCTCAAGAATAGAAGAATTTAAGGAAGAAACATATCAGGAGAAAGCTATACAAAATATGAGAGATTTAGGTATTGATGCCCTAATAGTAATCGGTGGTAACGGATCTCAAAGTGGAGCGCTGTCTCTTTACAAAAAAGACTTTCCAATTGTTGGTATAGCATCAACAATTGACAATGATTTATACGGAACAGATTACACAATTGGTTTTGATACTGCAGTAAATACGGCCGTTGAAGCAATTGATAAAATACGAGACGTTGCTACTTCACACAATAGAACATTTATAGTCGAAGTCATGGGAAGAAATAGAGGCTTTATTGCAGTAGAAGCAGCTCTTGCAAGTGGTGCTGATATGGCTTTAATACCAGAAATTAAATTTGATATTGAAAAGATTATTGAAAACATAAAGGTAGGTTTACAAAAAAAGAAAAAACACCATATGATTGTAACTGCAGAAGGTGCTATCAAAGGAGATAAACTTAAAGATATAATAAAGGAAAAACTTCCTGATCTTGATGTTGGAGTTTCTGTGCTTGGTTACATACAACGAGGGGGGTCACCTACAAGATTTGATAGAATTTTAGCCACTCTTTTTGGAGTAGAGGCAGTTAATATGGCTTTGAATAATAAATTTGGTTATGTTGTGGGAATAAAAGATAATCATTTGATACACATCCCTCTGGAAGATGCTGTTACGAAGACTAAAGAAATAAATTACAATCTCTATAAAATAATTGAGGAAGTTTCGGTGTAATGAAGAGGTTTTTTCTTTCCATTAGATTTCAACTGATTTTTGTGCTTTTGTTTTTTATCACCACTGTGTTTTTTATCATATCAACTAATATTTCGGATTATCTTTTACAAAATGAACTTGCAAATCAATCAAGTAGGATTAATATAATCGTAAGTCAGGTTGAAGAACGCTACGAAAAGTTTTATGAAGCAGAATCTTTTTTGAGAGGTTATAATAGCATTTCTCCGTCGCTTAAACGTGTTTATATTAATGTTTTCTTAAAACCACTTGTAGATAACTATTTTTCAACTATTTCAACTGTCTACTCAAATGTTGGTTTAGGTTATTATATACCAGTATTTGACGAGCCTTTTCATGCTGTTAACACCCCAAAACCATTAACGAAGAATTTAATAATCGTTTCAGCAATTCCTGATAGTTTTGGTGGAGGATACATTTTTGCAGCAGTTCCGTATGAAAGGATTAATTCAAATGTTAAAGGAATTGTTCTAAAGATAAATAGGCTTGTCTTTTATCTTGCATTTATAACTGTGATCATTGTATTGTTAATAACTTCTTTCTTCAACATAAGAATTCTTTCTTTAAGAAGGGGTTTAAAGAAATTAGAAACAGATTTAGATTTTAAATTCCCTAAATACGGTGGAGAAATTGGAGATATAGCAGACTCAATTAACTCAATGGCTTTAAGTTTAAAAAGAAACATTGAAGAAATAAAAAGAACAGAGGCATTAAAGTCTCTTGGTCTTTTCACTGCAGGCATAGTCCATGAAATAAGAAATCCTCTTACTTCAATTAAAGGCTTTGCTTCGATTCTTTCTCAGAAATTAAAAGGAAAAGATGAGGAAAGATACGTTATTACAATTATAAATGAAAGCGAAAGATTGCAGAGAATTGCAGATGATTTGTTAAAATACGGTAGACCATCTCCACTATCATTTTCTAAGTTTAATTTAAAACCTTTTTTTACTCATATTGTTGAAGTTGCAAAGCACTACGATGAGAAAAAGAATATAGAATTTAAGCTTAACTGCTCTGATATTTTTTTAGTAGCTGATGCAAGGAAATTAGAGGAGCTATTTTTAAACCTTGTGATTAATGCAGTGCAGGCTATAGATAAAAACTTAGGTTATGTTGAAATAAATTGTTTAGAAGAAAAAAATCATGTAAGAATTGAAATAATTGATAATGGCTCAGGGATAGATGAAAAAAATTTGAAAGACATATTTGTGCCGTTTTTCACTACTAAAAGTTCAGGAACAGGCTTGGGTCTAGCTATAGCTTACAGAATTATAGAAGAACATGGTGGAGAGATTTTTGTTGAAAGTAAGGTTGGGATTGGAACGAAATTTACAGTAGTCTTACCAAAAAGAGAATCATGAATATGAAAAAATACAAAATTTTAGTTGCAGATGACGAGAGGAATATTAGGGATTTACTCTTGGTTACTTTAATTGATGAAGGTTATGATGTTATCGAAGTAGACGACGGACAAAAGGCTGTTACTGAAGTAAAAAATGGTGATTACGACTGCGTGCTTCTTGATATTAGAATGCCTGTCCTTGATGGAATGGAAGCATTTGCAAAGATTAGGGATATGAAACCTAATTTACCTGTAATATTTTTAACTGCTTATGGAAGTTCCGATCTTGCAATTAAAGCGATGAAAAATGGAGCATATGATTATCTAACAAAACCGTTTGATATTGAAGAGTTAAAAATTAAAGTAAAGAAAGCAATTGAGTTAAAAGAGTTAACTGAAAATGCCCCAAAGTTGGTTAACAATAAATTTTTAGATTATACTAAGGAAGAAATAATTGGCGACTCACCAAAAATGCAGGAAGTTTACAAAGAAATAGGTAAAATAGCCGTTTCAGATGCAACAGTTCTTATTAGAGGGGAAAGTGGAACTGGAAAAGAACTTGTTGCTAAAGCCATCCACCAGCATAGTAACAGGAAAAATAAACCTTTTATAGTTGTTAATTGTGCAGCCATTCCTGAAAATCTCCTCGAATCTGAGCTTTTTGGCCATGAAAAAGGTGCGTTTACCGATGCCTATTCAAAAAGAATTGGTAAATTTGAGTTGGCAAATGATGGAACAATTTTCTTAGATGAAATCGGAGATATGAGTTTAAATCTACAATCAAAGCTATTAAGAGTTCTTCAAGAAAAAACTTTTACAAGGGTTGGAGGAAACGAAATAATTTACTCAAATGCAAGAATTATAGCAGCAACTAACAGAAACTTAGAAGAACTTGTTAGCAAAGGGGAGTTTCGAGAAGATTTATTTTTTAGGTTGAATGTTGTAACAATTACACTACCACCACTTCGAGAGAGGAAAGAAGATATTAAGTTACTTTTTGATTACTTTATTGCTAAATATTCAACAAAATATAAAAAAGAGGTTAACGGAATATCAAAGGAAGCTATTGATATTTTACTTTCTTATGATTGGCCTGGCAATGTAAGGGAATTAGAAAACGCAATAGCAAGGGCGGTAATAGTTTCTTCTGCTCCAGTTATTCTCGTTGATGATTTACCACTTTCTCTAAGGCAAAAAGTTTTATCTGAGAACAATCAGGAAATAGTTGATGACAGTGAAAATTTAACACTTCCTCAGCTTATAGAGAAAGTTGAAAAGGAAGCAATTTTAAGGGCTCTAAAGGTTTCAAAAGGAAATAAGACAAAGGCAGCACAGATACTTGGTATCTCAAGAAAATCTTTATTTAACAAATTGAGGTATTATAACATAGAATGGGTGACGGAAGATGAAGACGATCAATGAAAAGATCGAAGATCTAAAAAACGAAGTTGTAAATTTAAGACGTGAAATACATATGTTCCCGGAAATTGCCTTTGAAGAGTTTCGCACATCAGAGATAGTTTACAATTATCTAAATAGTGTTGGACTTGAAGTAAAAAAGAATGTCAATAAAACAGGTGTTGTTGCGGATTTAATTGTGAATAGTTCATTTGAAACAGTCCTTCTTCGAGCCGATATGGATGCACTTCCTATTCAAGAAGAAAATAATGTTCCTTACAAATCAAAGATCCCAAATAGGATGCATGCATGTGGACATGATGCTCATACGGCAATGTTGCTTGTTGCAGCAAAAGTTATCTCGGAATATCAAAATGATTTAAAGGCAAACGTAAGATTTCTTTTTCAACCTTCAGAGGAAAAAGATCCTGGTGGAGCATTAGGCATGATAAAGGAAGGTGTCTTAGAAAATCCTAAAGTTAATTATGCTTTTGCTCTACATGTTTCGGGTTTTCATGAAAAAAATAAAGTTTTAATTAGAGGTGGTATTATGACCGGTGAAGCTGACGAATTTGCTATTAATGTAAAAGGTTACGGTGGGCATGGAGCATACCCTCATAAGTCGATAGACCCAATTCTTATTGCATCGCATATCGTAATTGCTTCACAATCAATAGTTTCAAGAAATATAGATCCCCTAAAATCGGTTGTTTTATCATTTGGAAAAATTTCTTCTGGCGATGTTTTTAACGTTATACCCGGCTCTGCTTTTCTTTTGGGAACGGTAAGGTCGCTTGAGCATGAAGATTCTGTATTTGTAAAAGAGAGATTAGAAATGATTGCTAAAAATATTGCTTCTGCTTTTGCTGGCAGTGCTGAAATGATATACAATTTTGGGTATCCACCTTCTATAAACAATGAAAAGGCAACGGAGTATATAAGGAGTATCGCAAGGGAAGTTGTTGGTGAAGAAAATTTGAGTGAAGCTCCAATCTCAATGGGTGGTGAAGATATGTCTTATTTCCTTGAAAAAACAAAGGGTGCCTTTTACTGGTTAGGTGCCTTGAATAAGGAAAAAGGTATATCTTATCCAAATCATTCTCCTAAGTTTGATATTGATGAAGATATATTAACAACGGGTGTTAAATTACATGTTTTAACTGTTTTGAATTTTAAGCCATATTAGATGTTTCCTACTTTTGTAATTTTTGTTAGTGTTTTAATAGAATTTGATTGAGAAAAAAGTGTTCACAATATTGAAAACATGAATAATGAAAGAAATGCAAGTTTTAAAAAGAAAAGGATTGCTCTTGTTGCACACGATAGCGAAAAGAAAGATCTTATTGAGTGGGTTGAATTTAATTGGGGAACAATCTCTACTTGTGAGCTTGTTTGCACAGGTACAACAGGACGGCTTGTTGAAGAGGCGTTGAAAAAGAAGGGAGTTAGCCCTAATATAATAAAACTTAAATCAGGGCCTCTTGGCGGTGACGTACAGCTATCGGCATTAATTGTGGAAGGTAAAGTTGATTACCTAATTTTCTTCTGGGATCCAATGGAGCCACAACCTCATGATGTCGATGTTAAAGCTCTCTTAAGAATTGCTACTCTTTATAATTTGCCCACAGCAACCAATAGAGCTACAGCTGACTTTTTAATTTCTTCTCCACTTTTTAACTCGAACTATAAACCAATAACAAAGGATTACAAAAGTTATATTGAAAGGAAGATAAAGGATTAATAACCAAAGATAATCTACAGCCTCCCTAGGCAATTAGTTACATACCTAAGGGAGGCTATTTAATTATTGGATTCTTTTACCTTTTAGAAATACGAAATTAGTTTTTGCTACTGTATCATAAGGTTCATTATCATAAGCAACTAAATTTGGAACTCCGTTAACTTGTATTTTACCTAAATTTTCTTCTCCAATGATTTTTGCAGGATTTAGAGTTACCGCTTGGAGTGCTTCAGCAACATTTAGGCCTTCCTTTATGAATAATCCTACATTCAGTCTAAGATATTTTGCTGGGAATAGTGGATGACCAGAAGTCAAAGCAACCAAAATACCTTCCTTAACAAGTTCTATGGGGACAGTTGAAGATAATCCTTTTAGTTCTATTGACCAACGTGGGAACATAAGGGGACCATATACGACTGGTATATCCTTTTCTTTTAAAAGTTCTTTTACTAAGTTTGCCTGAACTCCATATAGGATAACACTTTTTAAATTAAACTCCTCACTTATTCTTATTGAGGTTGCAATATCATCAGCTCTAAAGCTTGCGAAGAAAGCTGTATCTTTTCTATTCAAAAGATCTAAAAGAGATTCATAAGTTAAGTTTTGCTCCTTGTGTTCCTTTAGATATTCTTTTGCTTTATATAAGGTGTTTCTTATAAGATATGCAATACCCATCCTAGTTGAAGGTGTTTTATTTTTAGGGGCATAGGTTGATTTCGGTTCAGTATTTATCGAAAACTTAATTCCAAACGGAGACTTCATAGTCATATCGAGTACTTGTTTGCCATAGTTATAAATAAGAGCTCCTCTGCCTCCAATTGGGTTAGAATTTCCAGGTAAAACTAAACTAATTAAAGTTCCGCCTGATATTGCCTTATCAAAGGCTTCATCATAGGGGTTTATTCCATCTAATGCTAAAAGTTCAGGGTATACTGGCGAAGTTGCCTCGTTTAAGTCATCACCTTCAATTCTGCCAAGTGATTCTTCTTTTAATCCAATACCTGAACCAAGATCGATAAGGGGAGGCATTAAAAAATACGTATTGTAAGTTTCTTTTACAGGTTCGTTTATATCATCACCAATATGAACGATTTTTTCTTCATCAAAAAGGATAGTTGCATCTTCAATGATATTTTCACCTGTAAATAACTTTTTTGCATGGATCTTATACATGTTTTCCTCCTTCAAAAACAACATCCCCCTCAAAGATAATCGTGTCTGCTTTACTAAGAACAGAGAAGGGGTTTTCGTTGAAAATTATTAAATTAGCGATTTTTCCTTTCTCAATACTTCCGTAATCCTCTTCAATATTTAGTATTTTTGCTGGGTTTATTGTAATGAGTTTCAATGTCTCATCAAAACCAAGGTTTCCCTCGTATGCAACTAAACCAGCTTGGATTCTTGCGTATCCAATTGAAACAACGGGGTGGTCAGTCATTAGTGCAACTCTTACTCCTGCTTCTACTAATTCTTTAGGGTTTTTAAATGAATTTGATTTAGTTTCAACTTTAGGAGAAACATCCAAAATAGGACCAACTATAACAGGCACATTTTCCCTAGCAAGAAAATCTTTTATTCTTGCTGAGTCTGTTCCATGTTCAATTACAACATCAAGACCAAACTCGTGCTTAGCAATTCTTATAGCTGTCACAATGTCATCTGCTCTATGGGCGTGGATTCTTAAAGGAATTTGATGATCAAAAACAAGGTAAAGACTTTCCATATCTAAATCAAAATCAACCTTTTCACCGCTTTTTTTCTTTTCGTAATAATTTTTAGCTTTAAAGAGAGTTTCTCTGAAAACTTTTGCTGTGCCCATTCTCGTAGTAGGAATTTGATTTTTTGAAGTATAAACTCTTTTGGGGTTTTCTCCGAAGGCGCATTTTAAACCTGCTGGATTCCTAATGATCATTTTGTCAACCAAATTTCCGTATGTTTTCATAATAACACTTAATCCACCTATAACGTTTCCAGAACCACTTCCTGTAAAAACAATCATAAATCCAGATTCAAATGCTTCTTTAAAGGCAGGATCAAAAGGATTTATAGAATCAATAGCTCTTAAGCCAGGAGTAGCAGAGTTAGTCATTTCATTTCCATCTTCATCCATTTCAGTTCCTTCCAAAGAAAAAGTGCCAAGGTGTGTGTGAGCGTCGATAAATGACGGAAAAACCATTTTACCATTAAGGTCAATTACCTTAACGTTTTCGTCAACTTGGATGGGTTCAGCACTAACATCTTTAATTCTTTTACCTTCAATTAAGATATTGCCTCTTTCTAAAGTTCCATTTGAAATGGTAAAAATTTTAGCATTCTTTAAAAGTAACACTTTTCACCTCCATGTTTGAATTATAATGCATTTTTAATTTTTAGTATGATTTTTGATATAATTTAAAAGAGGCAAAAATGTATCCAAAAATTGTTATAGAACATTTTATGAAACCAAAAAACGTAGGGAGAATTAAAGAACCTACTTCAATTGGGAGAGCACAAACTGAGGAAGGAGCTTATGTAATCTTCTATTTTAAAGTTCAAGATGGTCAAATCTCTGATATTAAATACCAAGTTGATGGTTGTCCTTATGCAATAGCGTGTGCTTCTATATTCTCCGAATCAGCAATCGGAAAGGATGTAAAAGACTTTAGAAATTTCAACATCGGCTATTTTGAGCATTTCTTTCAAATTCCACAAGATAAAGTGAACTGCATTTTACTTGTTGTAAATGCAATTAATGATGCATTAAACAAAATCTTTAGTCATTGACGATATTTGCAAATTTTATTTCAAAGGAGTTATTTTTGTAGACAATTTCAAACTCTTGAATTTTGTATTCAAGGGAGTTTATTATTGTATAATTTGGAAAATTTATTGCTAAATATTCTTTGTCAATGTCTTTAGTTGCAAATATTTTTTCTATTTTAATATTGTTTCTTTTAATTGAATTAACTAAATCTGCTCCACTTTTAATGTCAAGAGGGTATATAATAAACAACTTATCAACATATGAAATTGCGTTTTTGCTGAAAAAATTTGAGAAATCGTAGTATTCTATATTGTAAGGCGTGGGTTTGACTATAAAAAGTAAATTAGCCTTATTATTACGAACATAGATAGCGCCAACATTTCTAACATTACAAGAGTAAACGCCTGTTAAAAAATTACCTGAAAATAGCACAAATAAGTAGGCTATACCTATTGCTGCTGTGAGTAAACGTTTTCTATTAGATACAGAAAAATAAATAGCTAGAACTAAGATGATTAATAATATGAATGCAAAAGTATTAATTTTTAAACGTGCAAAACCATGTGGTATTTTTGAAACTATCTCTACAAGTTTAATAAGAATTGAATAGAGAAAGTTTACAACATACGAGAGTATAACTCCGAGTTTTTTTGAGAATAAACTTATTATAACAAAAAACAATCCTATAGGAAGTATAAAAGCAATGTATGGAATGACAACAAGATTTACTACGAAAGATGTTATCGAAACCACATTAAAAAAATATGCAATAATTGGTATTTCAAAAATGTTTACAAAGAAGGATGTTGTGAAACTATTAATAAGGTTACTCTTCGTGAATAGTTTTTCACTTAATGAAATTGCTAACATTGCTGTGCATGATAAATAAAAGGAAATTGAAAGTAAACTATCAGGAAAAATAGCAAAAATTAAGGCTATGGATACGAAAAGAGAATTTAAAAGTGTTTTACCTCTACCAAGATAGTAAGACAGAACAACTACAGATAGCATAACAAAAGACCTAATTGCAGAGAATTTTATGCCAATAAAAATAACAAAAAGAGAGACAAGAAAAAGCGAAAGTATTTGACTGTATTTTGAAAATTTTTTGAATAAAAGCACAAAGAACGTAAAAAGGGTTCCAATATGTAGTCCTGATATTGCGAAAATATGCGCTGTGCCAGTATAGTTGAAAAAAGTTTTAGTTTCATTTTCAAGAGCATTTACTCCAATTAGTGATGAAAGTAATAGTTCACCTGCCTCACTTTTTAATAGAATCCTTGTTCTTTTGATAATTAGAAGTCTTAAGTTATTAAGCTCTCTAAAAAAGAAATTGGATTTAAGAGTATCAAATTTATCCACGGAAATTATATACCTATCTTTTAAGGTAAAAGCATTTACTTTAGATTCAAAAATCCTCCCATTGAGTTGAATTATTTCGCCATATGCAGGAGGGTAGGATCTTGCGTAGATAGCTAAGATGTTCGAATTAGGTGTAATCGTTTGAACGTGGAAGTAGTACTTATCGCCCTTTAAATCACAATAGTCAATTACTTTTCCTATGATTTTAATGTCTTTTCCTAAGTAGTTTTCATTTAATGGATTGAGGACTAATGAGTAATATTTGAAAGATGTTACAAAAGCAACCAATGAAAATAAAATTAGTCCCAAAAGGTATTTTTTCTTAGTTATGGTAAGTATTAAAGTAAAGATTAAAATTGACAATCCAGTCAAAAATAAATTCTTTAAAACTAAAGAAATAGCAAGCAAATTTGAATTAGCAACTGCACATATTACTAAAAATGCAAGCATTAGGTGGTAATTAGATCTTTTATGTTTTCGTAAGTTTTTTCGCCTATACCGGATACATTTACAATATCATGAGGGTTTTTAAATGGTCCATTCTTTGTTCTAAAATCAATAATCGCCTGAGCTTTAGTTTCTCCAATGCCAGGGAGTTCCATTAATTCAGTTTTACTCGCCGTATTTATATTGATTTTCCCTGTTGCCGACTTAGTTGAAGAAGCTATGGCTATTTCAGATGTTAAATCGTTAATATCTAAACTTTTAGTAGGAACAATGATTTGATCTTCATCATTAACCCTTTTTGCAAGGTTAATTGCTAATAGATTCGCATTTTCAGTTGCTCCTCCTGCTAATAAAATTGCGTCTTTAACAATTGAACCTTCTTCAAGTTCATATACGTCTGGTTTTTTAACTTCTCCTGCTACGTATACTTTTATCTTCTTTGGTAGCACTTCTTGGGTGTTTTGTTCCTCTGTGCTAATCTGAATCTCTTGTGGCTTGCTGTAAATAGCCTTTCCAACTAAAATGCCACTTCCAAAAGCAATGAAAATTAAAAGAATTGTAATAATAACTACCTTTTTTATGTCTAATTCTTCCATTAAATCACCTCTGACATTTTGGACAGAAATAAGAAGTTCTACCTCCAATTTTAATAGACTCTATTAAGTCTCCGCAGACAGGACATTTTTGATTTTCTCTTTTATGAACATTAAAGTGCAAGTGAAATTTACCTTTTTCCCCGTTAAGATGCACGAATGATAACTCACTTGCTCCTCCATATTTTTTACCCAATTCTATAACGGTAAAGATATTTTTGTAGAGGTTTTCTATTTCCTCGTTAGATATGTCTTTACATTTCCTTTTTGGATGAATCTTTGAAAGAAACAGAATTTCATCTGTATATGCATTTCCAAGCCCTGCCAACTTTTCTTGGTCTATTAAGACTTCTTTAATTGACTTTTTGCAGTTTTCTCTAAGTAAAATTTTAAATTTATCCAATGTAAAATTTTTACTTAAAACATCAACTCCGAGTTTTTTTATTTCATCTATTGTGTAGATATTGTTGGTTTTATATAACTTTATAAAGCCGGGTTTCATGATTCCACTAATTCCAAGAATTTTATTATTATCAAAAACAATGTAAAACTGGTAATTTTCCTTGTCTTTTTTGTCAATTAAACGCGTAAAACCAGTAAGCAAAAAGTGAATGATAAGATTTATGTCATTTGAAAAACTCAAAGTGAGAACTTTTCCTACGCGATCTGTTAAAAGTAATTTTTGATTTTCAAGTAAGGTGCTTATTTCATTGGAGGTGACATTTGAAAGATCCTCCTTGTTCAGGGAAGCCTCTTCGACTTTCCTATTTACAAACGTGGAGTATATTTCTTCTCTTAAAAATTCAACTTCAACTATCTCTGGCATATTTATTTAATTTCTTTGTCTCCGATGTGTTTGCAAATTCTTTTACCAAATCCTCCTTATTTTTATTTTAACAGAATTGTAAGCAAAAGTCAAATTTTTTATTTTGTATAATTCATTTGAGTCTAGTTAAAACTCTTCTATACATATATTCCTAAAAGCTTTGAGTAAAATTCCTTAATTCTTAAATACGTGCTCTTGAAATTCGTTCTTTTGCTTTCAAAAATTTGGATTGATTTTTTGCATCTTTAATTCTTTTTCTACTTTGTCTCCTGCATTTATAATATAAAGTATTATTCCTAACTTTGAGGTGTCACTCAATTACGGGATTTGCTAGAAAACCAGTTTCTAAAAAATGAATTATAATTTAAGGGGGTAAATACGACAGTTTCACAAAGTGCAAAATATGGAAAAAAATTTATAAAGCGATTTGTTAAGAATTATGCGCTTGTAGGTTTGCAAAGTGGGTCAGGACTTTCCTGCACATTGGTTAACTAACGATTTATATAGTGGTTTTAAACGAAATGCCCTTATCGTGGCTAAATTACATGGATGAAGGTTTTAAAACTAAAGTTTTTACAAAAAAGTAAGGAGGTATAAAATGGATAATAGAGGTGGTAAAAAAATTGTAGGAGTAGTATTAGCGGTAATATTTTTAGTTTTGGCTATTGTGACTTTTGCTGTTAGTTCCATTCGTCTTTATCAGTTTAAACTTTCTCTACCTTCTACTTGGACATCAGAAAATGAAGGGCGTTTTATTGCGTATGGCCTTGAACAGTGGGCTTTTCTTTTCACTATCCCTATTGTTATTTCCCTACTATTAATAGCATATCTTATTTATCCTTCGAAATCTGAGAAGTTTTCTAAGACAGCAAAAACATTGTCTCTAATCTTGGCACTTGTCGGATTTGGAGTAACTATTTTTCTTACTGATTCTGCAATTCTCAATAATCCACCTTTTCTACAGAATATTTTATATGGCTTAATTACTCTTCTTTGGACATCACCATTCTGGATAATGGGAATTTTATCTATAGTTGTTTTTAAAAAAGACAAATTTGAAAACATAGAAAAAAAGAGTTATAAGGTGGGTGTAGTAATACTTATCTTAATAACTTTAATCTGGGTAGTGGAGGCATTGGCAGTTGATATTATTGGAAGGATCATATATTAATAAATAAAAAAAGTTTGTGGGTGGTTTCTCTTTTCTAATGTAACTTCGAGAAATCACCCAATTATAGGATTAGCGTGATTTTATAATTTAAGGAGTTTTTCAAAGGGCTTGATGCCTGCAAATCTTGCGGCATTACCAAGTAATTCTTCAATTCTAATTAACTCATTATATTTTTCGATTCTTTCTATTCTTGTTGGTGCTCCAGATTTAATCTGCCCTACATTTAATGCAACAGCCAAATGGGAGATGAAAGTATCTACAGTTTCTCCAGATCTATGAGAGACAGTTGCATTAAACCCGTTTGAATTTGCTAATCTCATCACTTCAAGAGTCTCTGTTAAAGTGCCAATTTGGTTGAGCTTAATAAGTATTGAATTTGAGGCTTTTAGTTCAATCCCTTTTAAAAGTCTTTCTTTGTTTGTTACGTAGAGGTCATCGCCAGTGAGTTGGATTTTACTCCCTAATCTTTTATTAAGTTCAATCCATCCGTCCCAATCTTCTTCTGCTAAACCATCTTCAATTGAAATAATAGGAAATTTTTTTATAAGATTTTCATAGAAATCAACCATTTCACTACTTTTTAGTTCTTTTCCTTCAAAGTGGTAGTATCCGTCCTTATAGAATGTTGAGGACGCTGTATCTATACCAAGTAGAATATCTTTTCCTGCAACATAGCCTGCACTTGTAATTGCGCTCACAATTAAATCTAAGGCTTCTTCAGTGTTTTTAACTTTAGGAGCAAAACCACCCTCATCACCGACGCTTACTGAAAAACCAAATTTTTTAAGTATTGCCTCAAGAGTTCTGTAAACTTCTGCCCCTGCCCTAATCGCTTCTTTGACTGAAGAAAAACCGACTGGCAAAATTAAAAATTCTTGAATGTCAAGGCCAGAATCTGCATGCTCACCACCATTTATGATATTAAACTGTGGAACAGGTAATACTTGTGCATTTATTCCTCCTATGTATTGGAAAAGAGGTATGCCAAGTTCATTAGCTTGTGCTCTTGCAACAGCAAGCGATACACTCAAAATTGCGTTTGCACCTAACCTCGATTTATTAGGAGTTCCGTCTAACTCAATCATAGTCGTATCAATAAGGTACTGATCTAATGCATCAAGTCCAACAATTTCTTCTGCGATTACTTCGTTTACATTTTTAGCTGCATTTAAAACACCCTTGCCGTTAAATCTAGTTTTATCGCCATCTCTTAGTTCTAAAGCTTCAAACTTCCCTGTAGATTTTCCTGACGGGACTTGCGCTACACCCATAACACCACTTTCAAGGTAAACTTCTGTTTCTAGTGTTGGGTTACCTCTTGAATCTAAAATTTCTCTTGCCTTTAATGAAATGATTTCACTCATTTTAACCTCCTTCGTGTTTATATTCTTTTCTTTCTTTAATGGCTGTTGAGAGAGTAATACTATCGGCTAAACCAATTTCTGCCTCTTTTGGTAAACCAACAGCAATTCTTGAAATCTTCAATTTGGGATTAAAATTTCTTATTGACTTTGCAAGGAATGTTGCTGTAATTTCGCCAGCAAAGTCCGGATTCGTTGCAAGAATTACTTCCTTCAAATCACTACTTCTTATCCTTTCAAATAATTCTTTTATATAAAGATCTTCAGGATTTTTGTGATTTACTGGGTCCAAACTTCCGTGTAACACGTGATACACTCCTTTAAAGGCGTTTGTTTTTTCAATTGCAAGTAAATCAGTTATCTCTTCTACCACACAAACTGTACTATGATCTCTTGAAGGATTTGAACAGATTTCGCATATATCTTTATCAGTAAGATTAAAACACACTGGGCAAAGATGTAAATTGCTTCGTGAAATTTCAATAGTATCAATAAGTTGTTTAATTTGTTTCTCATCAATAGAAATAATATACAATGCAATCCTCTCGGCTGTCTTAGGACCAATTGAAGGAAGTTTCCCAATTTCTTCAATTAAATTTTTTAGTTTCTCAGTTAATTCCATTTGGAAAGTTCGGTAAGAATCCAGAAAATGCACCAAGAGTTGCAAATTTTTCTTGCGCAACAACTTTTGCTTTATTTTGAGCATCTTTAACGGCTACAGTTATAAGGTCTGCAAGAGTTTCACTATCAATTTCCTTAATATCAGAGGTAAAGGTTATTGAGATAATTTCAAGCTTTCCGTTTACAACTGCTTTAACAATATTTTGAGCCGAACCTTCAATTTCTATTTGTTCCAACTCTTCGTTTATTTTTTCAAGTTTTTTTTGTAAATCTTGTGCTTGTCTTAAAAGATCATTTAGGTTTCTCATTTTTTTCCTCCCTTACATCTGTTATAGTGCCTTCAAAAAGCTCTAATATTTCTTTAATTTCTTTTTTATTTTCTAATTCTTTGATTCTTTCTTCTTTGGTAAGTTTTCTTTCTTCCTCAGGCTTTATGTAAACTACCTTAACATCTACTAAAGTAACTTTTTTAATTGCTTCTTCAACTAAATCTTTATTTTCTTTTTTATTCAGTAGTTCAAAATAAAACGGCTTATCAAGTAAAATCTCCAAAACACCTTCTTTAAAGGAAACTGGTTCGAGTTTTGTTAAAATCACAGATATTGCAACTTCTTTCTTTTTAACTTCAGAAACAATTAGTTGCCAAACGGCTTTAAATCGGTTTATATCTACCTCTTTTTTGGGTTCTTCAAAATCTTGCGAAACTAAATTAATAGTTTCTTCACTAATACCTTTTGTTTGAATTGGTTCATTTTTTAACTCATCATCTTGAGGTAGTTCACCTATAAAATCAAGAATATTTATGAGTATAACGAAATTTGAGTTTTGTATGAATTTGATTTGGTTAAACGTATCAAGAATTGTTTTAGAGATGTTAATTAACTTCTTTAAACTAGTGCTTTTTAGCACCTCTTTCATTTTTAAGAAGGTGTTTTCATCGCGCTTTTCTTTTAGGCTTTCATAGTCTCCAATTTTCAAAGAAATCAAGTCGTCGATAAAATCAATCAAGCTGTTAAGGAAAAATTTTGGATTTATACCATTTTCTTCGTTCTTTTTAATTTTTTCAAAAACTGCTTTTCTATCACCTTTTAATATTGCCTCTAAAAACTCTAAAACAAGTTGGTCATCAGGAACATCTAAAAAGTTTCTAACTATTTCTTCTGTTATCTCTTTTGAAACGGTAATAACTTGTTCTACTAAACTCAGTGCATTTCTTAGAGATCCATATGAGAGTCTTGCAAGAAGAGAAGCAGCTTGGTCATTAACGGTTCCACCTTCTAATTGAACTACCTCTTTAATTTTTTCTGCGATTTTGTTTACAGGAATTGGCTTAAAATAAAAAATTTCACATCTTGAGGTTACTGTTTGAGGAATTTTATCTGGTTCAGTTGTTGCCAAAATAAAAACAACATTTTTAGGAGGCTCTTCTATGGTTTTAAGTAAAGCATTAAAAGCTTGCGTTGTAAGCATGTGTGCTTCGTCAATAATGTATACTTTATAGCGAGAAGAAACAGGAACATATTGGACTTTTTCTTTTAAATCTCTTATCTCATCAATTCCTCTGTTAGATGCCGCATCAATTTCTATAACATCAAGGCTAGTGCCATTTGCTATAGATTGACAATTAACGCACCTCAAACAGGGTGTATCTGTAGGGCCATTGACACAATTAAGTCCTTTAGCGAAAATTCTTGCAAGAGTAGTTTTGCCTGTTCCTTTTGGTCCTGCAAAAATATAAGCATGTGAAATCTTTTTTTGTTTTAACTCTTCACGAAGAATCTTAACTATAGAAGTTTGCCATATAACTTCTTCAAATGACTGCGGACGGTATTTTCTATACAAAGAAATATATTCCATACACTTTATTATACAATTTTCAAACCCTTTTGCAAACATTAACAATTGATTAAATTTGGCAATTTAATATAATGTGGTTGAGGTGATCGTAATGACAGAAATAACAAAAGATTATTTAAAAAGTATTATAGACCACACACTTCTCAAGCCAGAAGCAACCCCAGAAGACATTAAAAGACTTTGTGAAGAGGCAGTGAAATATCAATTTTATGCAGTTTGTGTAAATTCAACTTTTGTAAGTCTTGCAAAAAATATTCTTAAAGGAACTAATGTTAAGGTTGCATCGGTTGTAGGGTTTCCATTAGGAGCATCTTCTACTTTTGCAAAGGCACAGGAAACTGAAAAAGCAGTAAGAGATGGAGCTGATGAAATTGACATGGTTATTAAAATTGGTTACCTAAAAGCAAAAGATTACAAGGAAGTTGAAAACGATATAAAAGAAGTTGTTAAGGTAGCAAGTGGTCATGTAGTAAAAGTAATTATAGAAACAAGTTTACTTACAAGAGAAGAAAAGATTATTGCATCAACTTTAGTAGTATCTGCAGGTGCCCATTTTGTTAAAACCTCTACTGGCTTTAGTAGTGGAGGGGCAACAGTTGAGGACATAAAACTTATACGATCCGTAATACCTGAGAACATTGGAGTAAAAGCATCAGGAGGAATAAGGGACTTTGAGACTGCAAAGAGTATGGTCGAAGCTGGTGCAACGAGAATTGGTGCAAGCAAAAGTATAGATATTGTTTCTTAATTGATGAGCTATATAAGAGTTTCTGGAATAACAATTAATTCAATTGATTCAAAAGATTTTGATAAGTATGTGGTTCTCTTAACTGATAAATTTGGTAAGATAACTGCAAAGTTTAAATCAGTAAGAAAAACCACATCAAAAAGAATAGGTTTAACAGAGGAATTTGCATTAGAAGATCTTCTACTCTATAAGAAGGGCAATTATTATATTGTAACTGAAGCAGTTTTAAAAAAAGATTATGCTAATTCAAAAGCAAATTTTTCAAAAGTCATTATATTGCTTTACATGAAAAAGCTTATCTTAGATGCATTTCCATACGAACAGGAGGATGTTAATCTTTACAATTTCGTTATAGATTTTTTAGAAGATTTAGAAGAGAGTAATGAAGCCTTGAATTACGAGTATCTTGCGTTTTTTATCTTAAAATTTTTGAAGTTTATGGGTTTTTCCATTGATTTAAAAGGTAATATTGATGATATTAAATTTTTCTCAATTGATAATGATGGTTTCAATACGATTTCTGGAATTCCCGTAAGAAGAGAAGTCATAGATGAATTTCTTACATTGAGCACTTTAAAGGATACAGAAGAGATAAAAAAATGTTATCATATTAAAGAAATTCTCGATTTAGTGCTTGAATATGCGAGGGTGAAATTAGAATTGAATGAATTCGATAGCTTTAAGAATAATATTAGTAAAATTGTGTGAGGTGAATGATGTATTTCCAAGAAATAATTTTTAAATTGGA
>JAINCR010000102.1 GCA_036574215.1 Caldisericaceae bacterium | reverse complement strand
TATTTTATAAATCCAACAACTGGAGAAGTAATTGAATACGGATACGAAGGAACAAGGTGGATACTGCCAAAACAAGAATGGAAAAACCCTTGATGTTTTTTTAAAAACATGGGCAGGCTTAAAGCCTACTTTATTTATTAAGATATGAACCAGTGAAGTTTTTCATAAATGGCGATAGCAAGGAACCTCTTCTTTCATCCTTTTTAGTATGGTAAGGGAGTTATGCTACGTGAAGGTTCAGAAGAGTATAAAGCCTTCTTGGAGGTTATGGGTAAGAAAAACAAAAAGTAAGAAAGTTCTTAATTTGTTGGTGTTTGTATGTTTTTGTAAGTTCTTCCAAAGGCAATGGCTCTTCCAAGTGTCATTGGCCTAACGATAACAAAATACATAAGAACTTTTTTAAAGGAGTGTGTTTTTCTAAAATACTTCAAAAACATTTTTGACATCTCTTTAGGTGATGGTGGCCTAATGGGAGATGTAATAAGGTCAAAGTATTCTTCTAAATAGGGTTCAAATTCTTTTGAAGTTTGCACTCCCAAAAACTTTCTTATTTGCTCTACTTTTGGAGGTGCTTCGATATGCTTTTTTAATGCCTTTAATTCTATCAGTTTTTTTAAAAATTTTACAAAATTATTCTTGTTTTTTGTAATTCCTTTTGAAACATTCCTTAAGTGTCTTGTAAAACTCTTCATCTTTCTTATATATTCTTCCTTTTCCTGGAGTATCGCAAAGTAAACGACCCTTTTTACATCTAAAAGGGCTTCTTTTTCAGTGTAGTTTTCTTTGATTGCCTCTATATCTTTTACTTTTAAATGGTTTAAAAAATCTTTGTATTGAGGAAAAAGCTCATATGGGTCTTTAATAATTTCGTATTCTCCCACTATTTCTTTTAGCTTACTTTTTACAGATTTTTTATTTATTGCAGGATAAACCGTATAAAAAAAATCATCTACATATACAACATTAGATAAGGCGTAAGAAATTTCTAAATTGTGTTTTAACGCCTCGTCTTTTTTAAACTTTATATAGTAGTATCGAACCGTTGAAAAATTCTTAGGGAATGGAAAGTCAAAATAAAAATAGGCGCTAAGATATGCTTTAAACAAAGTTGATGTTGCAAAAGAATGGTCAAAAAGGGTTATATCATTTGCGTATAACCTGGTCTCTGAGAGAGTTTTCAAAAATGGTCCTTTTGTGGTATCTATAATGCTATTTCTTAAAGTTTTGGTATCTATTTCTTTTTTATCATACTTTAATACAACTTCATCGAGTTTATTGTAAAGTTCCTCTCTTATCTTGTTAAGGTTTTTTACAGGCACTTCTTCTTTTTTAAAAAACTTATCAATAGAAACATTAAAAAACCCCTGTTTTCCTGAATCTAACGGATTTGAAGCATCCATATGGTCAACTGTCTTTAAAAGAGACATAATTTTAAAATTTTCTATCCTGTCTTTAAGAGGACAAGCTCCATCTTTTAAACACCTTGAGCAACCATGATGCGCACATACCATATGCAGAAGTGAAAAGTTAAGTTCAACATCTTTGAAGGTTCCATCCATATTAAGAAGTTTGTAAATATCGGTATTTAAAAACTCGTAAAGCCTTTGACTAATTTTTCCAGTTTTGTAATCTAAAAAAAGTATTTGGCCGTGAAAATCTTTGATATTAGCTCCCTTAGCTTTAGAAAAGATGAAATAACTTGAAAGTTTTCCAATATCATGCAAGTATGCACCAATTTCCAAAAGAAGTATAAGTTCACTTAAAGATAACTTTTCCATCAACTACTTGGGATACATAGGACGAAACAACATTATTTCCAATTGTTGGCATAGTTGGGAAGTTATACATCGGGCCATTAGGTTTTTCATTATAGAAAGGCCTATTACAATTTGGGCACCCTTGCGTCATATAAATTGTAAGATCATTTAAAAGGCTTTCAATAAATTCTTTTTTATAATCCATTTCAATTGCCTTTAATGTATCTTTCTCATAGATAGGAGAAAACGGAATATTCTTGAAAATTAGGCTTCTTACAAACTGCATCTTCCTATACCTTTCAAGGGGAACAGTTTTAAAATGTTCTAATGGAGTGCCTTTAATAGGGGTAAAAGCAAAAAGTGAAACCAAAACACTATTATCAAAAAAGCCTTTCATGGCATTTATAAGTTCTTCATCCGTCTCTAAAAGGCCTACGATAATATGGGTTGTAATTCTTCCTTTAAATTCTCTTCCAAAAGCAATAATTTTATTAAATGTTTCTTCGTAATTTCCACCCCTAATTTTTGAAAAATTTTCTTTTGAGACAACATCTATTGGAAGGCCAATTCTTTCAACACCAAGTTCAAAGAGTTGTTTAATCCTCTCTTCATTAGATTCTCTTATGGAAATAGATATGGGAACGTTTAGATTTACCTCTTTCATAGCCCTAAGAAAGCCAACAAGGTTTTCAAAATAGTTTCTTCCGTTTACTACCTGAAAACAGATTCTTTTATACTTATCTTTATAGGTTATAAGGCTTTCAAGAACTTTACCAAACTTTTCTTTGGGCCAGGTTATACGAGAAAGATTTTCAAAGTTTGCTTTTGATTCCCTTGCCTGGGCACAGTAAAGACAGTTAAACATACAGTGTTCCTCAACCATTAGGTAAATGGTTGTTGGTTTCGCTAAAATTTTAATATCCCTCATGTTTAGAAGAGCAAGACTTCCAATTGAAACTCTTATGTCAAAATCTAAAGCAGTCTTGTTAGATAAGTGCGCAACATTCATTTATTTTTTTAACCTCAACACCGTCTCTTTCCAAAAGTTCAGTTAACTTTCTTGAGGGCAGCACAAACCCCTTTACTCCAAGTTTATAGGCTTCCACATCGAGCATGTCTCTGTAGTAACCAAAAGGACGCATACAACCCAAAAAAAGAGTTGTTGTCCTTGACATTCTTCTATATGCCTTATCAATTAATTTTAAGACCTTATCCAAATCTGGGGTTTTGCAATTTTCAAAAGGAGTCCCTTTTGTTGGAATAAACACGTTTATCACAAGAAGTGTTGGCTTTATAAAGGCAAGTTCATCAAGAGCGTCTTCCTCTCCCGAATCTATTTCTCCACATTTAAGCCCGAAAGTTATATGAGGGACAACTCTACTTGAAGGATAACCATATTCATTTTCTATTCGCCCGCCAATAATTCTTCTCATAAGAAGGTATGTTTTTTCGAAGTCTTCTTTTGTTTTCTCTTTCAGATGGTAAACTTCCTGTATTACCCGATCATCATAAACAAAATCAAAGGAAATACGCCCTACAAAAGGCTTAATTGTTCTAATTTCCTCTTCGCTTAAAAGCCCCGTATGAAAATTAAGCGTCAAGCCCATTGAATGCACTTTCTTAATAAAGTCCATATGTTCAAGAATTGGCACTTTACCTTCTAAAGTTGAGCCTCCACTTATAAGAATGCTTTTAAATTTGTTCGGATTTTTTTCAAGGATGTTTAAGATACTCTCCTTTGATTTCATGTTTGAAAGGTATTGAGCATTACAGTGAGCGCATTTCAACGCACACGCACTTCCTGTAAGACTTACCTCAAGCGTTTCTTTTGAAGGATAGAATAGAAATATCACTTTTCTTCTTTACCCGGTTTTGGACAAGCGTTTGAAACTGTTATTACAAAAACAAAGTGAATTTTGCCGCCAAGTTTCTCCATTACTTCATTAAAGGCTTTTAAGACTGTTTCTGACTCTCCATAGGTAATAGAACTTGTTGGTCCAATCTCTACATCAAGACCAAAACTTTTTACAATTCTGACAGTTTCATAAACATAATCACCATAATTTTCTACCCTCAAGGGGTAAATTGAAAATTGTGCTGTTATTAACATTTTATTCCTCCTGAAATAAGTAATGCGCCAAATGGCTTTAAATATTTTCTTCCAAACGCTTCAAGGCTCTCGGCTTTTTTAAGAATAAATTTCGGAGGTGATGGATTAAAGAATACCGATGAATTTGTAGAAACATCACATAAAAACGCTTTCATCAATTTTTCAAGTTCAAAGTAGTTATAGAAGTGCATTCCTTTGAATAGATCATCTTTACTAAAAAAGCCTCTTATTCTTCTTGAGACTCCATAAAACGAAAGCGTGTTTAAAACTGCTACAACAACTTTACCTTTAGGTTTTGTTACTCTTACCATCTCTTTTATGAATTTCTGTGGGAATTTTGAATTCTCCATGGATGTCATTGACAGAGTTATATCAAAAGTGTTGTCTTCAAATGGTATTGCTTCACCATAGCCGAATTTAACATCAAAACCTCTTGATTGAGCAATTTTAAGCATATTCTCTGCTGGATCTATACCATAAACAGTAGCGTTGAGTTTTCTCAATTCCATTGCAAATAGAGCGGTTCCAATACCCACTTCAAGGATAGATTTGCCCTCTATATCTCCTAAAGATTCCAAAAGCGCTTTTAGTTCAAGTTGTTTTACAACACTCCCTACTTCAGTTTCAAACCATTTATCATACTCGTTTGCAATTTCGTTAAATTTCTCTTCCATAATCTAATTATATCATAAATAGGTTTATTGTTTAATAAAAAGTAAGATAATATTGAAGTTGAAAGCTTAGTATTTTCCACTCTTACCAAGTTGAAACACCTTGCTTTTTTAGGAATGTAATCCCCGCAAAGTGATTCTATAGACTCAAACAAAATTTGTCGATTAAAGATATTATCTTGCATCATTATTAAGGCATAGCCATACTTTGCTTTAACGAGAAATATTTAAATGTTGTTCTAATGGCATAAGAAGTGAAGAGACGCAATAAAGGAAAGCCTCGGGATTTCACTTTTTACAACTTAAAAGAAAACCATTATAACAAAGAATATTTGCATTTAAGAAAGTTTAATGTAATATGTATTGAGGTGAAATTATGGAATACAATATCTACATAACAGGTGTAGGCGGTCAAGGAGTAGTTAAAACTTCAACTATCATTGGAGAAGCTTGCATTAAAAAGGGATTAAATGTCGTTACCTCAGAAATTCATGGTATGTCCCAAAGAGGAGGTGTTGTGCCAGTTGAAGTGCGTATAGGCGATGTTAATGGGCCAATCATTAAAAATGGTAGAACAAATTTACTACTTGCTTTTGAACCCTTAGAAGCGGTAAGAAGCTTACCAAAATTAAGTAAAAATACCATTGCAATTGTAAACGAAAGTGAGATTGTTCCTTTCACCGTTTCTCTTGGTATGGGTGAATATCTACACGGGAAAACTTACATTGAAGAATTAAAAAAACTCTTAAAACTTGTAATTGCTTTCAATGCAGACAAAGTTGCAGAAGAAATTGGTGCAAGTATCCTTTCTAACATGGTAATTCTTGGAGCAGCTACTTCTATTAAAGACTTTCCTATTGAAAAAGAATACATAGAAGAAACTATAAAAGAATCGTTCAAACCACAGTTTATAAATTTGAACCTAAAAGCCTTTAATCGAGGTTATGAAATTGGCAAATCACTTCTAATTGAATTAATGTAATAAGTAAAAATAGGGTAGGCTTTTAGCCCACCCTATTAAAAATTATGTTATTATTTTGCTTTCTTATGGCAGAACCACCAATCAAAGCAAGTGTATTCTTTCATTCTTTTAGCTGCAGTTTCAACATCTGCTGCAGGCGGAACGATAACTTCATCCTTTATGAGTTCGTTGTCGGGCCAATTTGCAGGAATTGCAACGCCTTCTCTATCTGAAAGTTGTAAGGCTTTTACAATTCTTACTATTTCATCCATGTTTCTACCAACTTCTTGTGGGTAGTAGAGCATGAGTCTTAAAATTCCTTTGTCATCTACAATAAATACTGCTCTTACTGTGTTGGTTCCCTTTCCTTTATGAATCATGCCGAGTGCTTCTGCAACTTCTCCTCTATCATCAGCAATGATAGGGAAAGGAATTTGGACTTTTAGTGTATTTTCGATCCACTCTACCCATTTAATGTGAGAAAATACCTGGTCAATAGAAAGACCAATGAGTTCTGTGTTGAGATTTTTGAATTGTTCATATCTTTTTGCAAACGCCACAAATTCTGTGGTGCAAACAGGTGTAAAATCTGCTGGGTGGCTAAAGAGAACAAACCACTTTCCTTTGTAATCTTCTGGTAATTTTTTTACACCATGAGTCGTTTTGACAGTAAATTCTGGAAATTTTTCACCTAATAAAGGTAATCTATGCATTTCTTCCATTTCTTCACCTCCTAATTTAAAATTATTCTAAACTAATTAATTTTAGTATAAAAAATTTTTTTGTCAAGAGGCAATAATGGTCTTTAAAAAAAATTAAAGAAATGTAAAAAAGAAAAAACTTAAATATGTATTATAAATGATTTAAGGATGATTGCATATTCAAAATCACTATACAACCATCCTATAAAAAAATTAAAAGATATTCAACAACAAAAAATATATTAAGGTTGTCAGTTAGTTACCTTAGACTTTTCTCGACGTCTTTTTCTTGCTACTTTTATTTGTGTTGAAAAAAGGTTTTCGTTAAACCCTGTAAGTTCAAGGAATGAATCAATCATCTCTTTTCTATACGAATCAGAAAATATCGCAAAAGAGTAAGCAAATAATTTTATCATGGACTTAAGCAAATCTGTAAAATTATCTAAATTAAGGGATATAATTTTATCAATAGTCTTTAGTAAAAGTAAAAATGCAACCTGGGTTAATAAACTCCCTTTGATGTCTAAATCAACATAAGTTTTACCAATTGTAGAAATTTTCTTTGCGGATTCTTCACCAAATTCTGGAGAAAAAACAGTTTTTAACAAATAAAACCATGAATCTCTTGCTTGTTCAAATGAAACATTATTCTCTTGTAAAGCTTTAACTGCCTCTTCATCTTTAGAGAATGTTTTAATTACTTCGTCTACTATTTCGTACCCATAATTCTCAATTATAGGGAAAAGCATCTTTATGTTTTCTTTGTCTTTTTCGCTAATTTCTAAATGAAACATCCTAAAATCACCCCTTATGTATTTTTTAATATAATTCCATAGATTTAGATAAGTATTTTAACACATTTCAATAATTTGCAAAAATTTTTAATAAAGTTGGTAAGATGCAACACCAAAAATTCAAAAGAATAATAAATTTTCTTGCCAAAAGTTCTTACGCTGTAAATATTAGAAGAGGGTTCATTTCTCAATTTCCCCGTTTTAAAAGAGAAGGTCATGAAAGTGTTCTGTCTCTACTCTTTTTTATATTTTTTAAAGGATTATAAAAGATTAATTTGTAAATTATTCTTGCAGTAGAACTTTCTTTAAATACTGTCCAGTAAATGATTTTTCATTCTTTACAATCTCTTCTGGAGTGCCTGTCCCCACAACATATCCACCCTTTTCTCCACCTTCTGGGCCAAGGTCAATCACATAATCTGCCGATTTAATTACATCCAAATTATGCTCAATAACTATTACAGTATTTTCTTGGTCTACAAGTCTCTGTAAAACTTCTATCAGTTTGTGGACATCTGCAAAATGTAAACCTGTAGTTGGTTCATCAAGGAAATATATGGTCCTACCTGTGCCTCTTTTTTGAAGTTCGGCAGCCAATTTAACTCGTTGCGCTTCCCCGCCAGAAAGAGTAGGTGCAGATTGCCCTAACTTTATGTATCCAAGCCCTACATCATCAAGAAATTTGAGTTTTCTTTTTATTTCAGGGATATTCTCAAAAAATGAAAGTGCTTCGCTTACACTCATATCAAGCACATCGGCTATACTTTTCCCTTTGTATTTTATCTCTAAAGTTTCTCTATTATATCTTTTACCATGGCATACCTCACATGGCACATAAACATCTGGTAAAAACTGCATTTCAACTTTTATATACCCGTTGCCTTGGCATGCTTCACATCTTCCAGAATGCATATTAAAACTAAATCTACCTGCCTTGTATCCCCTTGCTTTTGCTTCTGGCAGGCTTGCAAAAAGTTCTCTTATCGGTGTAAATGCACCTGTGTATGTTGCAGGATTCGACCTTGGTGTTCGACCTATTGGGGACTGATCAACCATTACTACCTTATCTACATACTCTATCCCTTCAATTTTATCGAATTTACCAGGCTCTTCTTTTGATTTGTAAAGTTTATTCATTAGTGCTTTGAACAAAACATCGTATATGAGGGTTGATTTTCCAGAGCCAGAGACACCTGTTATGCAAATAAATGTGTGTAAAGGGAATGAAACATCAATATTCTTAAGGTTGTGTTCTCTTACACCTTTTAGAGTGAGCATTTCACCATTACCCCTTCTTCTCTCCTTTGGAATAGGGATTTTAAGTTCGCCTTTGAGATACTTTCCTGTTAGGGAACGCTTTTCGTTAATAATATCTTGAAGTGTGCCAGTCTTCACGATATAGCCACCTTCTTCGCCTGCATAAGGTCCAATATCTACAATATAATCTGCTTCTCTAATCGTCTCTTCGTCATGCTCTACCACAATAACTGTATTTCCAAGGTCTTTTAACTCTTTTAGAGTATGTAAAAGCTTATCGGTATCCTTTGGATGTAAACCTATTGAAGGTTCATCAAGAACATATAGAACACCAACTAACTTTGAACCAACTTGAGTTGCAAGACGGATCCTCTGTGCTTCTCCTCCTGCAAGAGTTTCCGAAGGTCTATCCAAAGTAAGGTATCCAAGACCTACATCCAACAGAAACCTCAATCTATTTTTAATTTCCTTTATTATCTGATGAGAAATGAGTTTCTCTTTTTCGCTGAGTTTATTTTCAAGTTTGTTAAAGAAATGGTATGCACTTTCTATAGATAAACTCGTTAATTCTGCAATATTCATATTTGAAACAGTTACAGAAAGTGCTTCTTCCTTTAACCTTTTTCCATGGCATACAGGACACTCAACTCTTCTCATGAATTTTTCGTATTCTTCTTTCATTGCTTCAGAATCGGTTTCTTCGTATCTTCTTTTAAGAAGATTCACCACACCCTCAAAATAGGTAGTAAAATTGAATGTGTCACCATTTTTGTTTTTTACTTTTACAGAAGTAGAAGAGTCTGTCCCATAAAAAATGAGATTAAGTTCATCTTTTGTAAATTTCTTAAGTGGTTTAAATGTATCAATGCCATTTTTCTTTGCAACTTCCAAAAGAATCTGAAAAGTGTAAGTATCAAAACCTCTAAACCCTGGAATTTGTATGGTACCCTCTTCAAGGCTTAAATCCCAATTCCTTACAATTAGGTCAGGGTCTGGTTCGATTTTGAAACCAAGCCCAGAGCACTCAGGGCACGCTCCATAGGGCGAATTAAAGGAAAAGAGTCTCGGTTCAATTTCTTCAATTGAAAAACCACAGACAGGGCAAGCAAATTTTGAAGAATAAAGATGTTCACTTCCATCTTCAAGATGAACTTTTACAATACCATCACCTTCTGAGAGTGCAAGTTCTATGGAGTCTTCAATTCTACTTTTCTCTTCTTCAATAACTACAACTCTATCAACAACAAGGTCTATATCGTGTTTTTTATTTTTATCAAGAGGAATCTCCTCTTGCAAGTTATACATACTGCCATCAACACGCACTCTAACAAAGCCTTTTTTTAGGTATTTTTCAAAGAGTGCTTTGTATTCACCTTTCCTTCCTCTTACAAGAGGTGCGATAATTTCGATTTTTTTGTAAGGAAAATTTTGAAAAATTTGGTCTAAAATTTCGTCTGGCGTTTGCTTTTTTATTTCTGTGCCATCTCTTGGACAATGTGGAATACCTATTCTTGCATATAAAAGTCTCAAGTAATCGTATATCTCTGTTATTGTCCCCACAGTTGAGCGCGGGTTTTTGCTTGCTCCTTTTTGGTCTATGGCGATTGCAGGCGAAAGACCTTCTATAATATCAACATCGGGCTTTTCCATGAGACCTATGAACTGTCTTGCATAAGCAGATAATGACTCTACATACCTTCTTTGACCTTCTGCATAAATCGTATCAAAGGCAAGCGATGACTTACCTGAACCTGATACACCTGTAATTACCACAAGTTTATTACGTGGAATCGTAAGGGTAATATTCTTAAGGTTATGAACCCTTGCACCTTTAATGTAAATATCATCTCTCATATTCTGAGATCCACACAAAGAAGTAAATAAACACTAAAGAAGAAATGTAGTTAAGTAAAAGAGGTATTAAATATTCCGACGCTTCCATAAAATTAAACACGGACACAACCGAAATAATTATGGAGTATATACCACCAATGGTTAGTGAGGCTCTTAAATGCGTTTTAAATTCATTTAAACTCTTTAAAATTGCTTGATTAATATCAAACTTTGCCATATTAAACGGTAATTTTGCAAAGAGAACCATTGGAATTAGTTGGCTTATGAAGATAAGAAATATTATAATATGAATATCAACTGTGGTATTCAAAATAGGCACCATAACAAAGTAATTTATCAAAAATTTTAAAAAGACAATCAAAAGAATGCCGTAAAAAGGCCTTATGCTTTGCAAATTTGAAACAAGTGGAATACTTCCAAGAAAAACAGTTTCGATACCAATATAAGTTATAGGTAGAAGGGCTGAAAAAATACGCAAAAATATACCATAAGGCAAAGAAAAAGTAATAAGTCTTAAAAAGAATATTATTGAATTGAATATTATGGTAATTAAAAATAGCTCTTTTACAATACCACCTTCTAAAAGAGTTATTAACCCAACTATAGACGTGCTAATGATAAACTGGCCACTAACCGTAAGAATAATACCTAAATAAGGATTAGTTATACTAAGGAACCTATTAAGAAGTGCAGAAAGAATAGGGATTAAAGAAATTAAAAACGCTTCTAAATAAACCTTTTTATCTACCCTAATTACTTTTTCCATTTTTTATCTTTATCAAGTAAATATTATAAGAAATTTAGAAAATTTGTAAATAGTGAGCGTTAAAAATTCAAGCTTGACAAAAAGAATAAATTAGCTATAATTATAGTAAAGTAATTTAAATTTAAATTGGGAGGTGAAAAAATGGGTGCATTTCTTTTACCAAACGAAAACAATCTCGATAGAACCATTAGAATAATAGTTGGACTTCTTTTAATTGGCTTATCAGTTTTTGCAAACCTTAACGGAACTTTGAAAATAGTTTTTATTGTAATAGGAGCAATTGCCTTAATTACAGGCCTTACTGGCTTTTGTCTTCTATACAAAGTGTTTAATTTCTCCACAAAAAAATAGGATTAAGAGTAATAATTTTATAGGTTTTTTTCTTTGTTAAGGTGAATGTAGTGCTTTAACAAAACTTGTAAGTGTGATACTTTAGGGGACGTTTACCTCACGAATGTAAAATTCTTCCTTAAAATTGAGAGGGTAACTAATCTCCTTTAAAACTCCTTTATTCGTAAAACAGAAAAAGAGGGAGAGTATCTGGGGGAACTTTTCCCCTAGAGTAAAGGATGAGGTTCTTTGCTTCTTAAAACACTTAGCTTCGTTAAGGAGAATATTACAGAATGACACAGTAAAGATAAAAAACGACTCATTAGAATGACTGAATGGGGCTCGGAGTGACAAAAGGAACGCTTCTGAAATAAAGAAGGAGGCCTGTTTTAACAACCCTTAGGCCTCCTTAAAGTTTACGTTAAATACTTTTTCTAATTTTATACGATACCGTAGGCAAGCATTGCTTTAGCTACCTTTATAAACCCAGCAATGTTTGCTCCAACAAGGTAATCTCCAGGATAACCATATGCTTCTGCTACTTGAAGTGAAACATCGTGAATGTTTTTCATTATCTCTCTTAATTTACTATCAACTTCTTCCCTTGTCCACTGTAATCTTATACTATTTTGAGTCATTTCAAGACCGGATACAGCTACACCACCTGCATTAGCAGCCTTTGCTGGGCCGTAGAGTATCTTATTATCTTTAAATATATTAATTGCATCAAGATTTGAAGGCATATTTGCACCTTCTGCAACTGCGATAACCCCGTTTTGAACAAGTGCACTTGCGTGACTGCCGTCAATCTCATTTTGTGTAGCACAAGGAAGAGCAACATCTACTTTTAAACCTTCGTCTCTTATTACATCCCAAACGGATTTACTTTCAAAATATTTTGCATGAGGATACTGATCAATGTATTCCTTTATTCTTCCTCTTTTAACATTTTTAAGATCCATTACGAAAGCAAGTTTCTTTAGATCAATGCCTTCTTCATCTACAATAGTTCCGTTTGAATCAGAAAGTGTAATTACCTTACCTCCAAGGTGGTTAACCTTTTCTACTGCATATTGAGCGACGTTTCCAGATCCACTCACTGATACAACTTTACCTTTAAAGTCCGTTCCTTTTGTTGCAAGCATCTCAGAAGTAAAGTAAACAAGTCCATATCCTGTTGCTTCTGGCCTTATAAGGCTTCCACCGTATTCAAACCCTTTTCCAGTAAGGACACCTGTATGCTCATTTACAATCTTCTTATAGTAACCGAAAAGATATCCAATTTCACGAGCACCAACTCCAATATCACCAGCAGGAACATCGGTATCTGGACCAATGTGCCTATAGAGTTCTCTCATAAATGCATAGGTAAATCTCATTACTTCCCTATCGCTTTTTCCCTTTGGATCAAAATCGGAGCCACCCTTTCCACCACCCATTGGAAGAGTTGTTAAAGCGTTTTTAAAAATCTGTTCAAAGCCAAGGAATTTTATGATACCAAGGTTAACAGAAGGGTGAAATCTTAATCCACCTTTGTAAGGTCCAATAGCGTTGTTAAACTGGACTCTAAAACCTCTGTTTACATGAACAACTCCTTCATCATCTTCCCATGGAACTCTAAAGATAATTATCCTATCAGGCTCTACAATCCTTTCATAAATTTTTGCTTTTACAAATTCTGGATGCTTTTCTTCGGTAGGTTTTAAAGTTGTTAAAACCTCTGTTACTGCTTGAACAAATTCTGGTTGATCTTTGTCTTGTGTTTTTACTTTTTCAATTACTTCATCAATCTGAGACATACTTAACCTCCTTCTTATTCTATTTTCTTTTCATAAATATATTTTGGTTCTTCATGCCAGTATATTGTAACAAATTTTAATAAAAAAAACAAATTTATTTTTACAATCATTAGTGACCTTCATCACGAAGTAAACTGCTGTTTTTAAATACCTCTTCTGTAAAAGACCCTAAAGTTTTATAAAACACTATTGCACCCAGGATAGAAGGAATGTAGTAAGAAAACATTCTAAAAAGAAATGTTTGAAGAGGTGCATACTTAAGAGCAATTGGTATAAACAAAAGTAGGTATGTTCCCTCAGTTATCCCCATCCCTCCTGGAATAATGCCAATTGTTGCAACAAAACTTGACGCAATTTGTGTTATTAATGCTTCATAAAAATCGAATTGTATCCCTATAGCCTTAAGACTCGTTAAACCAATCAAATTATGAAGAAATTGGCTTACCAAATTTACTAATACGAGATTGATTAAATGTTTTTTATCTTTTATGATGAATCTTAAGCCCTCTGAAAAAGCATCAATTTCAAGATTAATTTTTAATAAATCAACCTTTAGGGAAAACTTCTTAAAAAGAAGACTTACTAACCGTTTTGCTTTAGTTGGGTTCACCATAAGGAAAAGAGCAAAACTTGAAAACAAAAAGGCAAGCACAATGATTGAAAAAATAAATGTTCCTCTTATGCTTTTTAAAAATGGATGGGGTAATATTAAAAGGATCACCGCAAAAATTAAGGCAACCACTATTGTAAGTATTGTATACATTACCGAAATAAGTGTTGCAGAACTCGTTCCGTTTTTCAAACGTTTTAAAAGGTATATCTGAGCTACAATTCCTCCAGAATAATAAGGAGTAATGTTAGAGGCAAAAACAGATGAAAGGACTATTTTAAGAGCGTCTATATAAGGTATATCATTACCAACACTATTTACAAGGAGCCTAAACTTAACACCATTTAAAAGTATTACTATGAACATGTTTAAGAAAAGCATAAGAAACCAAGAGATATTTATCCTTTGGATAAGTTCCGAAAGTGAAACATTTTTGAATATTAAAAATACAAGAAAAAGAAATACGAATAAAGAAAGCAGGAGAACTCTTCTTAAAATATCGTTAGATTTTGGAGTGCTCCTACCCATGTTTACTTTTCTATCTTATTGGATACATAAAATTGTTCAATATTTCCGTTTGCCTTTTTAATGATTTCTTCTTTCTTCCTTTTGTACTCTCTAACTTTATTTGCAACTTCAGGGAAGTCTCTTTCAAATACAGGTCTTGAGAGTTCTTCCCATTTCTTTGAAAGTTCATCAAGGTGTTTTCCTACATCTTTTGACATATTTTCTAAAGTGCCATCAGTAGAACGCACATTGGGTAAAGACCCTATTTTTCTAAATACATCAGGGCTGTCTACAAGCATACATGGTCTTAAAAGGTTATCTGAATACGGTTGGAGTTTCTGTATTTCTTTAAAG
>JAINCR010000101.1 GCA_036574215.1 Caldisericaceae bacterium | reverse complement strand
CTGAAAAGCATAAAACATCTGCATCTTTAATCTCTTTTTCTGGATCTTTTAATTCATCGTAATCACCAAAAATTGCAGTGTATATTACAATCTTATTTTTTTTAGGAAAAGTTGTTTACAAAAAATGTTAAACTCCATAAGTTAACTCGCTTTGCTCCGTTCGCTTACTAAAGTACAAGACACCCCATCCACTACTTTTTTACTATTCTTCGTACGCGAGATTTTGCGATTGTTTTGTTACCCCTTAGTAAAATAAAATTTATAAAACCACTAGTCTTCCTTGTTCATCTCTCCGTAATGATTTTCTTTTAGTTAAGTGTTCCTCCCCAATAACATGTTTTCTGTATCCAACCATTTTTTCAGGTGTTATTTTCGTTCCTAATATTTCTTCTTCATAATCAATATATCCTTCGGTGGGTTGGATAGCGTTTCTAAGTAATTGAGACATCGCTTCATTATCACCTTTATGCATTGATGCGAAATGTTCCAATCTTACAGCATTGTGATCATACACGACAATGCCTTTTGGTTGAATCTTAGTTCTAGCTAATATTTTCATATACCTTTCTAAGTCAATGTTCGGTATAACAAGATACATTTGAGATACTGGGACTGAAACAGCTGTGACATTGTCATCATCATCTTTAATGGCTTGTTCTAAATAGTTTTTTTCTTTCCTTAGTTCTTCAATAAATGCTTTATAATTTATGTTGTCTATTCTTTGAACAGCTTGTCTTACTGTTGTTATATCTTCAAAACCCTTAATATTCTTAATTCTTCCCGTATCAATAAGGGCCTGAAGCCAGACTGCTGCCACAGGTATCTCATTACTTACTTGTTGTAGTAAAGAAGGATTGAACTCTATTGTCCCATCTTCTCGAAGAGAATATAAACCTCTTAGTTTATTACTCATTTCTGTATCGTCAGTATTTTTATCGATAAAATTTTGAAGCATGGAATCTATTGAAAATGGATTGACTTCACCTTTTGTTTGATTCTCTCGATAGCGTGATAGTTGGACGATGTTTGACAAAACTGAATTCGTTTCTCCGAGTCCTATTGTGATCAACAATTCTTGTTGAGTTTTTAATGAATAATATCTAGCACTATTAATATTACCTTGTATAAGTTCATAAGGGGCAGGGCGTGAAGGTATAGCAAGTTTTTCACCTTCTTTTAATACTTCTTGAGGAGAAGCTAAGAATCCGACCAAGTGATATCTATCTCCGGGTAACGCTCCTATTTTATTGTAGTTCCATGAAATACCTTCGTATCCTGAATTACGTCTAATAATTTTTTCTTCTCCTCCTTCTCTTTTGATTCGTTCTTCTTCTGCATCATAGAGTCCTTTTACATTTGACAAATTACCGGACTCTAAAATAGCAATTGCTTGTTCAACCCTAGTGCCATGATATAAATAATTGCCACCAGGAAATTGAGCAGCCAATGCTTTTGTTTGTTCTGGTTTGGTCAAATAGATTACTCGTGTCCGGAGCTGTTTTATTTTTTCGGCTTCATCGGTCTCCGTCATAGGGTGACGATCAATAAAGTCTTGGAAATATTTAGCTATATTATTTTCATGATCACGTCTCCACCTTCGTAACATTCCAGCATACCCTTGTTTTGGAAGTATTCTTTGTGCTTTTTCTTCTGCTACAGTATTAGAATATCCCCATAAGCTCATATAGCGATTCGCGGCATATGATATAAATTCACCTTTTCTTCCACTTTCTAGCGGTGAGTAAATTCCTAATTCTTTTCCTTGTCTGTATAATCCTTCTAATTCTTCCTCAAGTTGTTCGTTACTAACATCACTTTCAAGAAGTATTTAAACATAACTCCTGATTTCTTTGTATTTATCATATAGTTGTTCTCCTTTTGGAAGTGCTTTAAAATCCAAAGAAGTTCCATATGCACTCACTATTTGTGCCGCAAGTTCTTGCGGAGATTTTTTAATTATTCCTTTTGCTTCAATTTGATTTGATGTAATTTCTTGTGTTTCCATAAGTATGATGTTAAATTTTGTTATTTTTATTAAACTTATAATACTATAGGGTCTTGTATAGTTAACTAATAACTATAAGGCTTAATTTTAGAAGCGATTTTAACGATTTTTCAAGTCTTCTTCTGTTGTTAAATCGCCACTCTGACTCTTTTAAGTATAACAGAAATTTGTCTTTTCTTACACCATTAAACTTCTGTAGTCTTGTTTTAACAAACGACCAAAAACTTTCAATACCGTTGACATGATTTTTACCTCTGGCAAATGCGTTTTTCGCGTGATGAATTCTTTTATAACGGTAACCATAAAGAATTAATCCTTCATATGATTTCCAACTGTCAGTATAGACGGTTGATCCGGTTAAGATTTTACCTTTAATAATAGGCATTAAAGCTTCTCTTTTACAGTTTTTGACAATTTTAGTGAATACCTTACCGTTTCTTTTAAGAAGCCCAATAACAGGAACTTTTCGACTGGCGCCGCGTCCTCTTTTTCCACGGACTCTACTGGGTCCAAAATATGCTTCATCTATTTCAATTTCGCCATTTAGTTTTTCTTCTTTTTTTAAAGAATCAAAGAATATTAGAGATCTGAAAATATTGAAGTAGTGTTCAACTGTATGTCTGTTAACTCTTACAAGAATGCTTGTATCGTAGGCAGTAAAGTCACGACAAAAGTAGGAATCTATAAGATTAAATTTCGACCTCGAAATTCTTAACCGTTTTATGTAGGTCTTTTTTATCGTCATTACAATCTATTCTAACAGTTTTTCAACTGTTATCTAGACAAGACACTAACTTTTTTTTTTCCTATACTGATATGTGAATGCAGCAAATTTAATCAATACAGACTTTTATCAGAATATTGTAAATCATAGTAATACACTTTCTTTAGTTTTAATTGGGAGTATTTCTCGTGGAGATTATATTGAGGGTTGGAGTGATATAGATTTTGTCCTTGTTTATGATTCCTTTAATCAAGAATATTTTGAAGAAGTCGAAAAATTACGTGCAAATTTAGAAAAGTCTTTTGATATCAAAACAGGTGTAGAATTGGTTGAGTTTAACGGATTAAAGTATGCTGTAAGTGGTGGGGCAAGGGATGCTTCTTGGCTTAAAATAATTAAAAATCTTAATATCTCGAATCCAACATTGGAGTCTGCAATTCTTTACTGTAAGCAAGGATTTACCTTGCCACTATTTGATATTACAAATATTTCTTGGGAATGTTTTTATGTTTATTTTAATGAAGTGCAAAATTATATTGTTAAACTTTGCCAGAATATTGATCCTTTAAAAGCAAAGTACTACCTAAGAAAGGTTATTAAAAATTCACTACTTATTATGCAAACATACCTATTATGGGAGTATAAAGAGCTTTATTATCACTTTGATGATGTTTTAAAAAAATGGGAAGAACATATTCCAGCGGTTAGTATTTTATCCTTGAAAGAAGCTTATGAACTTCGTTTAACTTGGAGGACTATTCCTGATAATGAAAGTTTAATGGAATTAATAAAGCAAAATATTGACACTTTTTTTAAAGTTAACACATATATTATGGAGGAGATAAGATGTTAGCCTATTTATTAATAAAACCAGAAGCATATCTTTTTTTACCAAGAGTTATTAATGCTATACAAAGTTATCCAGATCCAAGTGAGGAAGAAAAAAAGCTTCTCACTACGATAAAAAACGGATTGGAGATATTACGTAATCCTGCAAACGTAAAAGCAGAAGATGAACTTTTATATGTTGCAACAGGAATAATGACCGATGATTTATTGCAAATTTTATATAATATGGACGAATTACCTGAAGACAGGAGAAGACTTTTAAGAGATTCTTTAGTAGATTCACCATATGGAGTTATTTTTTTTGAAATAGATGAAAAAAGTTACTCGGATCCACTTCTTTTATTACAAAGGATTAAAGGAAAAATTGTTTCTGCGGAAAACCCAGAAGGAACGGGTCTCCGTGGTTTAATAAGAAGGGAATATGGCGGTTTACCTGAAAATAAAGCACGTAATTTTGTTCATATTCCGGATACAGAAATAGAAATGATTAATGCTTTAAGTTACTTTTTAAAAAATAGAAGAGATCCTCAATTTAGTTCAGAAGGAACTAAATCTGATCGTGAGTTTAAAACTTTGTTTTGCAATAAAAAGAGGATTCAAGAAATAAAAGAAGAAAAGAGAGAAGGAAAAGTCCAAGAAGGCGAAGATACTCTTATTTAAAGTAATCTAAAATAGATTCAGGGTTTTTATAATCAAATTCATCTAATATACATGTAAATATTAAAAAGAATGGAATCATTATCTCTGGAAATGTATTAGGATCACGATTTAAAGTATGACTCATTACTAAATAACTATTAAAACGAATAAAATCAGAATATTTTTCTAAAATATTTGATCTCGCTTTCATTTTAATAGAAGCTAATTGTAATCTTCTTCTAAAAGATTTTTTAACTGAAGCTTCAATCTTAATTGCGCTATCTGTGATTTCAAACTTTTTTAGTGAAAAATATCTTTCCAGAAGTCCAAAATGATACAACAATACGAAGACAAAAGAGTCATTATAATAAGGCTTTGCCAATTCCATATAAATTGGCATGAAACTTGCATACTCAAGGTCAATAAAATAAGTTTTAAGTGATTTAGTGCATATTATATTTCCATGGTGTAGATCTCCATGACCGAGAATACAAGTAACTTCTTTCTTTTCTGCATTCTTGTATTCATTCTTAATATCCTCGAATATTTCAAAAATTGTTTTTTTGAACTTATGACCATTGAGTATAATTTTTTTGTTTATCAGAGAATGAACACTAGACGTTGAACCATAAAAATTCTCATATCTTCTTCCAAATAGGCGTTTGTAAAACAGTTTATTAGCTTTAATCTTAAGATACTTATCAAATGTTAATATTTTCTCTGGACTATTCTTATAAAGATTTGATAGTATATTTTCTTTATTTTTTTCTAGCTTTAAAATATCTATATTATTTCTTTTGAAATCCCTTTTAATAACTAGCTCTGAAAGTAGTTGTCCTTCTATATAGGAGTTAATTAAAATTTTATCATCATAGTAAAGTACTTCTGGGATAGTAATATAATCCTTAAGAGATTTATAACCTCTAATCTCTTGCAAGATGGTACTTAAATTCGGATATTTTACAAAGAAGTTCTTTGATAGACCATCCTCATTAACTGCTTTTACAATAAAACAATTTGTATTTGCTCCAAAAACTCTTTTAATACGTGAAATAGAGACAATGTTATTATATTTAGATTTTTTAAAGTATCTATTATATGAATCTTGATAAACTTCCTTTATACTGATTGTACCCATATTACTTAGTTGCTTGATTTTTTTATAAATCTTTTTTAGAATATATTAATATGAATACAATTAAAATTGAAGATGGAGATGTAGCAGACATTATTAGTGCGGGAGGAATACCATATTACTATGAAGGAGATACTGTTTATGTGTTCCTTGCTTTACACAGAGAGTATGGATATGTCATTCCAAAGGGCCGTTTAAGACCTGAAGAAACCCCTCTTGAGGCAGCACAAAGAGAAATAAAAGAAGAAACAGGAATTATTGTAAGTGGATTACCATATATTTCATTATCATCATTGAGCTATTTAGTAAGTGAACAAAAGAAAAAAGTTCATCTGTACGGATTTTGTTTAGAAAGAAGTCCTGCGCCTGAATCTCAGGAATTATCTTTAGATAAAGATGAGAAAATTGAAGTTGGAAACTGGTTAAGAATTGATGATGCTATTCAAATAGCTGCTCATGATACAGAAAGAAATGCTTTAGCTGAACTTAAAAGTAAGCTCGATGAACAGCATGAAGATAATTAGCTTCCTTCTTCCCAAGGAGCTGTTAATTGGAAATAATTTCCATCCGGATCCGCAAGAGTAGCAATCCAATATCTTGGGGCAACTTTATAAGGTTCTTTAATTACTTTTGCTCCAAAGCTTTTTAATCTTTCAAATTCTTCTTTGACTTCTTTTGTTTCAAAGTTAAAATAGGGTCTAGCCTAGATAACAACCAATAAAGTTGTTATAAATGTCATTAGTGCAAGAAAAAACAGACCTCGTAAAACGTCTAAAATTAAGTGCTCAAAAACTTAATCTTATACTTAGATGCTTTATTGCCGATACAAC
>JAINCR010000100.1 GCA_036574215.1 Caldisericaceae bacterium | reverse complement strand
GAAGTGGGTATATAAGAGGCTATGTTGTGGAAAGGCTCTATAGAGAAGCAAAGATGTATGAGATTGTTGAAGGAACTAACGAAATTCAAAAGTTAATAATTGCAAATCAAGTTTTAAAGGGGTGATATGATGTATATTGTAATTTCAGGAAACATTGGAGCAGGTAAGACATCTTTAGCACAGATTATTTCAGAAGATCTGGGTTTTTCTGTTTATTTTGAAGACTTCCACTCAAATTTATTTTTAAAGGACTATTACCAGGACATGAAAAGGTGGGCATTTGCAACTCAAATTAATTTTCTTGCCTTAAGGTATGAGCAGATTGTCCATCATATGCTTTTATCTAAAATACCTGCAGTCCTTGATAGATCTATTTATGAGGATAGAGAAGTATTCGCTAAATCTCTTTTTGAAGAAGGTTTAATGACAAAAGAAGAGTGGACTGTTTACGATAAATTATACAATCTCATGGTAACTCACTTGCCAACTCCAAACCTTTTAATTTATCTTGAAAAGTCAGTAGATGAACTTTTAAGAAACATTGCAAAAAGGGGGAGAGATTTTGAAAAAATTCCACGTGAATACCTTGAAAGCCTTGATAAAAGATACAAAGAGTTTTATGCAAATTGGCATTTTCCAAAGTTGAAAATCACAAACGATATTTACGATAATAGGAAAGATATCATTGAAAGAATTAAAAATGCACTTTATAACTCAGTTTATTAGAGAGTGGTTAAGATGCTTATTTCTATTTCCGCTTCAAAATTAAAACAGAATCTTTTAAAAGTGCTCGATGAGGTAGAAAAGGGAAGTGTTTTTGCAGTGATAAGGAAAAGTAAAATTGTATCAGTTTTGATTGATTATGAAACATTTGAATCTCTAAAAGAAGCATATGAGATTTTGAAAGATAAGGAATTACTGAAAAAGTTTTTAGATGAAAACAAAGATAGTTGAAAATTTTGAAAAAGTAATTTACAAGGACAAAGAATCTTATTTTCTTAATGACAAACTTCTTTTGGAAAGAACATTTAGAACATTTAATAAAACTATCTCTTTTGTTATACTTTCTTCAAGAGATTTTGATATTAAAAATATTGAAGACATTGTAGATAAAATTGAAAAACTTAAAAGATGTTATTCTATTGATATTGTATTTGTTGTGGGTAATGAAGAAGTTTTAGAAACTCTAAATAACACTTATAAAGATAGATTTTATAAAGGTATAATTTCAGAGAGGATTTATGCGCCTGTTTTTTCTTCCTTTAAGTATGGCTTGAAGGCTGTTTCTCCTTTTACTTGTTGCGCATTCCTTATCTATGCAAATAGGAGATTAGAAAATTTTGATATCCTTTTAAAAATGGTTGAGGAAAAAGATGGAGAGATTGTAATCCCTGTTATTAACAATAAAAAGTCTCATCCCATTCTTTTTAAAAAAGACCTCTTAAAGGAGATAATCACTCTTAGAAAAGAGAAAGGTATCCCATATTTGCTAAGGCGATATAGCGAGAAAATTGTTTATTTAAACCTGTAAGCCCCTCAGTCATTCTGAGCGTTAGCGAGGAATCTCGTCCGTTGCCCTTATTCTAAGGGCGTAAGCCCACTTTGTCATTTCCCTCATGGTCGTTCTGACGAGCGAACGTAGTGAGCGAGGAAGAATCTCATCTTTTATTTGAGGGGATGGCGTTTACCCCCTCGATATTCCCTCCTGAAAGGATGAGATCCTTCGCTTGAGTTTACACTGAGCGAAGCGAACGTGCTCAGGATGACAAGAAAAAAGTGGCTCAGGATGACAAGAAAAAAGTGGCTCAGGATGACAAGAAAAAAATACTCGGGATGACAAAGGAAAGGATAACAGGATGACAAGGTGGAAGTGTCATTCTGCACTCTTTTCCTTGACGAAGTCAAGTGGCGTAAGCCACTGGTGTCATTCTG
>JAINCR010000099.1 GCA_036574215.1 Caldisericaceae bacterium | reverse complement strand
CAGGAGGTATTTTAGGGAACGATGCAATCTTCCTTGAAAACCATGAGAAAGCAGGCACTATTGTTATTGGTTACACTCTAAAAGGTAAAGTGAATGGCATAACAGGGGAAGGAAGTCTTGCAAAAATCACTTTTACCGGACTTAAAGAAGGATCTACCCAGGTTCAAATAACGGAATTGACTTTCTTTAACGATAAGATTGGAATAATAAGGATCACACCAAATAGTGCAAATATTGAGGTATATAATCCTGCACCACCAACTCTTTCAGTTAGCTTTGCAGATGGTATCACAGTAAAAGATGCTTCATTTACTTTCACTGGTAAAACAGAGGGAGGAAACGCTGTCACAGTAAATGGAAAACCCGTTATTGTTGGTAGTGATGGAAGTTTTACGGGCAACCTTTACCTTTCTGAGGGAACAAATACAATTACTATCATTGCAACAAATAAATACAATATTTCTACAAAGTTAGTGAGGACAGTTTACCTTAAAACTTCTACAGTCATCGTTCTCCAAGTGGGTAACAGTATATTTTTGGTAAATGGAGAGGAAAGAACTCTTGATTCACCACCTGTTATCAAAAATAGTAGGACACTTGTGCCAATAAGAGCAATCATTGAATCACTTGATGGAACTATAGAGTGGGATGGTACAACAAGAAAGGTTACTATAACACTAAAAGGTACTGTAATTGAGCTTTGGATCGGTAAGCCTCAGGCAAAAGTTAACGGTGAGACTAAGTGGATTGATGAGACTAACCACAAAGTTATGCCCGAGATCATTAAGGGAAGAACAATGTTACCTTTAAGGTTTATTGCTGAATCTCTTGGTTGCAAAGTTGATTGGGATGGAACAACGAAAACTATAACAATTACATATCCTGCAACATAACTACTTTTTTAGGGGGTTTAAAGCCCCCCTTTTACATTTGAGGGGGTGGAAAGCCCCCCTCGATACTCCCCCAAAGAATGAGATCCTTCGTCGCTATCGCTCCTCAGGATGACAAGGTGGGTGTCATTCTGAGGAGGCGACTTTTTGCCGAGGAAGAATCTCCTCCGTTTATGTTTTCTGGGGGAGTCTTGAGGGGGTGTCACCATCAAATTTAAGATCCTTCGTCGCTATTGCTCCTCAGGATGACAAAGAAGAAGCGCTCAGGATGACCTGGTAGGCGTCATTCTGACGAGCAAATGTTGTAAGTGATGAAGAATCTCATCATTTTATGTTATTTCAACGCTAAGGATTTTTCAGAGGGCATTCCTTCTTTTTATTTTTTTAAAAAAGTTTTTGATGGACACCTCCTCAATATTCTTAAATCATGTTTTTTGGAGGCAAAACAAATATCAATTTCCTTTTCTTGCAAGTTTTATAATTTTTTGAACTTCTTCAACTTTTAAGATTTTTAGTGTAGGTATGTAAACCAAAACAAACACAAAAGAAGCCAAGGCAAAATTAACCAGTAGACTTAATTTTCCAAAATTAACCACTCTATTTAATATGAGATAAACACCATACATGAAACCTACGCTAACAAAACTTGCAACGCCAATCTTTACGATTGCATTAAAAAATCCCTTAAGTTTTATACGTATTTTAACCTTTAAAGACAAAACAAATAAAACTCCTTCAATAATTAAACCAATACTTATTGCAAGTGGAATTCCTGCATGTCCTATAGCATTAACCATCGGATAGAAAAGCGCAACGTTTATTGCGGCAACTAAAAGTGAAACAAAAAAGGCAAGATACATCTCTTTCATAGAATAAAGCACTCTTAAACTAATTGT
>JAINCR010000098.1 GCA_036574215.1 Caldisericaceae bacterium | reverse complement strand
AACAAAATTGCCAAAACAAAAAAGAGAGAAGTAAATATTTGTAAGTGATGACTAAAACTTAGAGCAGTTGACAGAGACAAATATTTTGTTGAGACCTTGGAGATGTAGAAGAGTATTAAAAGGCAGTTTGGCAAAGTAAAGTTGTGGTATGGATTGAGAAAATCTCGATATAGATGGAGGTGGAGAGTAGTAATACAAGCCATCAAGAACTCTATTGTTATAAACATAAAAGTGTTAGCAAAGATCCCCAAAAAGGTTTCAAAAAGAGAACTCAATTACAATAAATTAATTTTAAAGAGTACAATAAAAGTTAGAAATGAGAAAAAGTAGAAAAAATAAAAAGTTAAACTAAAATTTTGAAAAAGTTGATATACAAATAGGGAAACACGAGGAAATTTTCAGAGACATCTTTGCAAGAACTTGCTATGAATAAGAATTGGATATGATTTAATAAGATAGCGAAGAATCATACAATTTACAAGTTTGGAGGAGGTAGTATGATTATCATTGAAGCAAGGAATTTTACAAAGATTTTCACTGCTTTCTTTTATCGGATCTCCTTAATATAATTTTTTTCGTGTTTTTGTATAAGAAAATAACGCTTGTATAATATATGAGAATGAGGCGTTGAATGTCTGCTAAATTAAAGAAAGTCCTGAGAATTTTCATACTCATTGTTGTAGTTCTTTTTATTTTTTGCAGTTTAATTAGGATAAATTTTTACCATGCGCTTCCATTGCAGGAACCTTCAGCTGAAAGGCCTCTTACTCTGCCAAAAGATCAGGCTGCTCACTTTGACGCTGAAACTGAATGGTGGTACTATAACGGCCATCTTCAAACAAAAGATAATGAAAAATTCGGTTTTGAGTTAGTTTTCTTTAAGCATTATGTTCCTTTTATACCTTTCAAACGGTTAATTGAACCTGTTTATGCAGCTCACTTTGCAATTGTTAATGAGGATATGAAAGACTTTACCTATGCTACTCGGATAAGTTTTCCTCGTGTCTGGGAGGCAGGAGCAGATAAAGACCACTATCGAGTTTGGAACGGTGATTGGAAAGCAGAAGGTATAGATGGAAGAGATCACATAAGAGCCTCAATGAAGGATTATACTATTGACCTGTATCTTTCTTCCTC